>CAZIAN010000067.1:0-13171 GCA_964537355.1 uncultured Pirellulales bacterium
GGTTTTGTACAGGCTGATATCATTACAGTCTCTGCCGATAAACTGAAAGGTAAGCTTATCATCAATCGCGGAAAGGAAGATGGCCTGGAGAAAGACCTGTTCGTTCTGGCCGACAACAGTATCATCGGAACCATTTCAGACGTTGATACCCACAGGGCCCGCGTCAGGCTGTTTACTGACCCGGCTTCGATCACCACCGTAAGAATTGGAAACAATAAGCTCATGAAAGGCTGTGGCAACAATCAGGCTAAGGTGAAGATGTTAAAGGACAAAGTCAGGATCGGCACTAAGATCATGGCCAGCAAAATACCCGGCTTCCTCGGTACTCCGATGATTATTGGAAAAGTGGTAGAATGTGTGCACAACGACCAGCCTTTGCTCTGGGATATAACCGTCGAACCGGTTTGTAATATACAAAAAATTGAGAGCATTCATGTAATAGTAATGAATCCGTCTGAATAAATGAGTGTTCCTGTTTAAGATGGATTTAAAGAGGAAAACAACTGAGGAAATTTAAATGCACTGGCTTCGGTTTGCAGTTTTAGTTCTTCTTGCTACGGTGCTGCAGGCCAGCTTTTTTGCGGATTTGAACAGTAAACCTGATTTATTGTTGATTCTTTTGGTCTTCTTCGCTGTTTTCTGCGATACTTCGGACGCGATTATATGTTCGTTCGTAATAGGCTTTGCCGCCGATCTTATCGGCCAAACGATGGGCCCCCAGATGATTAGCTATGGTATTTTCGGCTCTGCTCTGGCATACCTCCACAGGGTCATTGCCATCAGGCAGATACCGTATCAAATTATTGCCATATTCATCACAGCTCTTTTGGCCGGCTCGGTTGCCTGCCTTTTGAATTTTCTAAAGGGCGAGCCATCTCCCCCGAAAATACTTGCTCCTCTCTTTGGGATTGCGCTGTACTCCAGCATCGTCGGGCCTTTTTTGTTCTTGCCATCTGCATGGTGGATGCGTATAAGAAAACCTGGTCGATTCGGGCGGCGTTAAATCCGTTTCTTGTGAACACTTAAATTACGAATCGCAGCTCTAATCAAAAAAAATATAATGTACGAAAAAAGAATCAAATTTTTTGTAATATTAAGCTCGCTGCTCTTGTTTCTCTGTCTGATGCGCCTCATACAAATGCAGTTACTCCCGACTTCTTCCGTCCAGGGCGATATCGAACAACTCAAGCGCCAAAAGGGTCAGTCACGACAGCTTAAGACCGTCAGAGGCGAAATACTCGACACAAAAGGTAATGTATTGGCAACTGATGAACCACACTTCCAATTATGTATAGACTATAAATTCAGCAGCTTTCTGGATGACCGCGTCGGCCAGGGCAAATTACTAAGGGCCGCCGACAAAGAAGACCCGGACGCTGTTGCCAAAGTACAAAAAGAGCTGGAACTCGGCCTCGAAGACTTGAACCAGGTAATCGACAAGTGTGCTCAGTTCAGGGGTGTCCAATCTTCGAATATCAGAGCCGAAATAAAGAGAATTAACGATGACATCTGGAACAAACGCACATTTCAGGCATGGCGGCGCAACTTCCCGAACTCCGAACTTAAAAACAAATATAACAACAGTATCATCAGCATCCCTCACTCTGAGATGATAGCCGATTTCGAAGCGAAAGAACCGGACCTGACAAAACGAATTCGCCTCATCGACAAAATTGATATTGCCGAAATGCACGACCCAGAGATGCTCCTGGAGCTGGAAACCGATGATGATATTTTTGCCGCTCAGTTGGAATTCCTGAAAGTCGATGGCATTCAAATTATGCCGAAAGCCGTAAGGTTATATCCCTACGGTTCTGTCGCTGCCCAAACAATAGGCTGGGTCAGTCCGGTAACTCAAGAAAAAGACCAGCAGCTTTTTAAAGAGGATAAATTTGCAAGTTATTTGGAAGATGAACTCGGCGGAAGAGAGGATGGTGTCGAATACATTTGCGAAGCAATACTTCGCGGCAGACGAGGGGAAGAATTCGAAGACATAGACAGTCAAATTGTTCGAACCGAAATCAGCTTCGGCTCCAACGTTAAGCTGACACTTGATATCGAACTTCAGGAAGAAATCGAAAACTATCTGGCAAACTATCACCACGAGCCTAATTGCGGCCCAGGCATGGCCGCCGTTGTCATTGATGTCGGAACATCTGAAATTCTCGCACTGGTTTCGATGCCGGTCTATGACTTAAACCGTGCAAGATATGACTATGACGACCTCAGAAACAATCCCGACAAACCTCTAATAAATCGAGCGATAAATAAACGCTATCCACCCGGCTCTGTCGTAAAGCCCCTGATTCTCGTCGCCGGCCTCGAGTCCGGCAAAATCACACCCGAGGAAATTATATCCTGTCCCGCTCAGAAAGCCCCACAAGGCTGGCCGAACTGCTTGCTTTATAACAGATACAGAACCGGCCATGACGGCAGATGGGAAAATTACGCTCGCAACGCCATCCGAGGCAGTTGCAATATTTATTTTTCACGCCTTGCCAACAGAATCGACTCCCGGATCCTTCAGCAATGGTTATTTAGCTTCGGCTACGGTCAAACAATACTCTTTCCACCACCTTCAATTGCCCAAAGCGAAATCCCAAGAAACTTCCGCCAGTTATCCGGTGTAATCTCGAACATCGCTCCAAGGAAGCAAATCACAGATTTCGAGCAAATACCGCCGCTTAGTGATAGCGAAAGAAGATGGTTTGGAATAGGCCAGGGCAATCTCCGGGCCACTCCTCTGCAGGTTGCAAACTCAATGGCCACTATCGCCCGCGGCGAATTTAAGCTGCCACGATTATTTAAAACGGTTGCACAAAATACGACCTATGATTCATCAGCCGCCTCTAAGGGTATCGACCTTGAAATTTCACTGGGAACTTTAGCGGTAATCTATGATGGCATGAGCGCCGTCGTTAACGAAATCAGCGGAACAGCTCATACTACATTCGCTGATGTTCTTCCAGGTCTGGCCGAGAAGAACATAAAGGTCTATGGCAAAACAGGCTCGACACAGGCCCCCGAAACTGCCTGGTTCGGTGGCTTTGCCGTTGACGGCAAAAACAAAAGTATCGCAATCGCTGTTGTCGTCGAAGGCGGCCAGTCCGGCTCAAGAAACGCCGCACCACTGGGCCGTGACATCATTCAGTTCTGCATCGAAGCCGGATACATCGGACAAACAGAGCAAACGACAGAGTAAAACAAAATCCCTGAGATGCAGATTAACTAATCAAGTGCTATATTAATCGGCTTATGCAGCCTGTTTAAGACCTCTTGCAGTATCTCAAAAAATTTATCGTTGTCGGGCCAGATAATCCTCTCATCATCCGGCATAGGCTTATCCAACTCATCAAGAAACCTTGTTAAAACAGCTTCATCCAATTTTTCACCCGAAATTCCCAGTCCCAGTTTTTCAATGTAATGCGCATTGATTATCTGCTCATACTGGCCTGCTAACGGCAGCATAAGCATCTTCTTTTTCAGATACATACACTCGCTTATCAAAGAAAATCCGGCAGAAGCTATTACTCCCTTCGCGTCTGCCAAATCGCTTAAAAATCCCTCAGTCGAACGCTTCTTGAAAATGCAGTTCTTATATTCAAGGTCTTTCTTGAAACCGTAGATATAAAAGTTCTGCTCATTAAATTTACAAAGAATCTCCAGCAACTGCTCTTCGTCCTCACCCGTCGTCGAATAAAGCAGAATATGCTCTCCAGCCCTCGCCTTAAGTGAGCGGACGACCGGCCTTATAATAGGCGGCGCCAAAACCGCCGAATCAACACTCAAAGACGCATCGAAGAAATTCACAATAATATATGCAACCGCCCCCACATAGTGACACTCGGTTACCACCCTGGCGGTCATCCTCGAAAACCAGTTCCTCCCCTGATGTTCGAGCTGACAATGCGAAAGCATGTGTTCGTGATCGATACTGATAAACGGCACTCTCTTCCGCCATGCCCACCACGCGCTGAAAGGCTCGAAATCCGATATCACAAGGTCCGGCTCGAACGGCTCGAAATGTTTTTTGAAAAGCTCGTCATTTATTTTATTGCCCTCAGGCAGCTTCATAAGATTTCTTTTCAGCGTCTCCGACTTATCAATCCGCCCATCTACGAATGCAAAAGAAAGACCGAAAATCTCCTTCACACGCTCACCGAAATATTGTTTCAGATAGACAAGCGACTTCTGTGAACCCACAAAGATACAATCATGCCCGGCCTCAAGGAGCCTCTGCCCTATTAGGTGAGACCGACTGCTGTGTCCGAATCCCTCACCGGCAACTGCGTAGATTATCTTTGCCATTTCCGCTTGTTCAAATTAGATAATAAAGTAAATGATAATTGATATGGATAAACTATAACCGGTAAATGCGAATAAGTAAATATTTAACGAATTACCTTTTTTGTGCTTTTATTAGAAATCCGCCCGGGTATATCTGGCATCGAGATAATTAAGCGTTTTTTCGATTATTGCACCAGCCACCGGTGAAGCCACGACTCCCCCCGTATAGCTTTTACCGAGACTCTTGTTCGGCTTGCGGACCACTACCAAAACCACTATGGCCGGATCCTCCGCAGGCGCACCAGCTATGAACGAAGCCACATAATCGCTGTCCGAATATCCCCTCTCATCGCTTTTAGCGATGTTGGCTGTCCCCGTCTTCCCGAAGACCTGCCATTTTTCCAATTTGGCTCTTTTGCCCGTTCCCTCATTAACCACCCTCACCAGAGCCTCGCTTACAACCCACTCCGCTACTTCAGGTTTGACAATATAACCGACCGGAGGCAGAGGACGCTTCAACTCGGTAATCTCTCCCTTACTGTCAACTACCGCTTTAACTAAAAACGGGCGAACCACACGGCCACGGTTGGCAAGTATGCAAAAAGCACGAACTAATTGAATCGATGTTACCGTAATTTCCTGGCCGAATGGTATTCGTGTTACGCTGTATCCCGTCCACTTGCGTGTATTCCACAGCAATCCATCGGCTTCACCCGGTAAGTCAATACCTACTCTTTTACCGAATCCGAAAAGTCTAAGACCCTTATAAAGCCTCTCTTTGCCGAGCCTCTGGCCAATTTTGGCCATTCCTATATTGCTCGAATGAATCAGAATCTCGCTTACAGTTAAATCACCGAAGCCGTTGCGATACTCACCGATTCGCCCGAAACCCCTCCCGGAATAATTTCCCTCTTCGCAGTATATCTTTTCAACCGTATTCACAACCCCCGCATCCAGGGCAATAGCAGTAACAAACGGCTTGATAATACTGCCCGGCTCGAACTCATCGGTTAAAATCCTGTTCCGGCGGTTATCCGCCTGGGTCGAATGAACATCGGCGGGATCGAAATCCGGCAGCGAAACCATAGCAAGAATCGCTCCGGTCTTCGGCTCGGCAACAATAGCCACCGCCGACTCGGCCTCGTAGTTTTTATATTGTTTTACAAGCTCATCGCGAACAAACTGCTGGATAGTAGCATCAATAGTCAAAATAATCCCGGCACCGTTGGTTAAAACAGCGTTCTCAAGGTCGTTGTTGTCCGCCGGATTTTGCTTAACAGGAGCAGGGCAAATAGGCCTGCGCCGTACATCGGCAAGAAATACATCCTGCGCCCCTAAGCCGCTGAGCTGCTTGTTATATTGATATTCAATGCCCTCTAATCCATGATTGTCAAGGCTCGTGAAACCGACCACGTGCGAAACTAATCGGCCCATCGGATAATGTCTTCGCCAGTCAGATTCGACACCGACCGCACTTGACACTTTGCAGGCGGCTTGACATTCACCCGGATTGGCATTTGCCTTGATTTTGACATATCCCGGATTTTTGCTTTCCATGATAAGTTTACAGATTACATGGGCACCCATATCCAAAATAGGCTGAAGTTCACTCGACAGGCTCTTGGGGTCTTCGACTCTCCGGGGCTCAATTTTTATATTTTGGACCTTGTTACTTGCGGCCAGTACTCTGCCCCGGCTGTCAAGAATCACACCGCGCTGCGGTTTATATGGAATCTGGCCCTGCTGCTGTTTGAGGCATTGTTCAATATAATGATCTGTTTTGAGAAACTGTAGATAAAAACACCGCCCCGCCAGCGTCAGAAATGCGCCGACCAGAAACAGTGAGAAAAGAATGGTTATTCGAACACTTCTCAACTTCTTAATCGCTGGTATTTATTGAACCAAAACGCTGTGAAACCGCAGCAGGATTTATGAATCCTTCCAGCAGTAACTGTTTGGTGCCAAGTTCCTGTTTCAATCGGCCTTGTTCGCTCCTGCATGCGCAAAGCTTATAGAAAATGTGATTATTGGCACTCCGCAGATAAACGGCAAAAATTAAAATGGCCGTAAAACAAAAAACTACAAAAACAAAGTATAATCGCGACATCGTATTATGTTCCTCGGGTATCCAGTATCAAGTATCCGAAATCGAGAATCTATTGAGCAGGTATTAATAAACGCTGCCCGACAGTAAGATAATCTTCATCCTCTAAAGCATTTAGCTTGATTATCTCTCTAAAACGTTCTTTGTCTCCAAGCTGCTTATCGGCAATCCGCCATACACTATCACCTGCCTGTACAATGTAATTCTTGGTTGGCCTTGCCGCAGGCGGCTTGGGCCGTGGTTTGGCCGGTGTCTTTGTCGGTGTTGTAGTCGATGAATGTGTTCCGCTTAAGGTGGATTTTATTCTCTCAAATAGCCCCCCGGCAAATACACTTTCAGCCTCATCTTTCAAAAGTGGTATAATAAGTTTTTGTCCGACAGAAATATCATCGGGCGATTTCAACAACCTGCGGTTGGCCTCGAATATCCTCTTAACGTTTATTGTTTTATTACCCCTCATCTCACCGTAAAATTTCTTTGCTATTTCTGCCAGGTTATCGCCGGCTTGAATAACATAGATTTCCGGCTTAACTTGCTTTGGCTCGTTGACTTTTGTCTCCCTTTTGACGTCCGGTGCCGGTGCTGTCGGCTTGACTGTATCTCCCGTAGTTGTTATAGGCTCATTTGTGACAGCCACGCTATCCTGTGACAATGGCCTCTTGTATCGAACATTATCTTCGTCTCTCGTGGCCTCTTTAGCTTCTGTAACGCTTTGGGTTCTGTTTCGTACCGGCCTTTCTCGACGAAAAGATTCCCGAGCCTTACGTTCATTAGACCCGATATAAGAGTCATTCGGAGAGTTGGCCATAGTTGTCAGTGCGTTACTGTTTGTGTCACTGCGAAAACGCGGAAGACCGTTTATGATAAACGCAATGACAAATATAAAAAACAATCCTAAAAGCAATCCAACTTTGGCATCAGAAGTCATAATGAAACTCCATTTTCTTTTGCATATTGCATAGCTGCGTCGTACACAATACACTCAACAATATTATTGTTTCTGTGCAATTCTTAGCTTTGCACTTCTTGCTCGTCGATTTTCAGCAATTTCTTCTCGCGTCGGCACAATCGGTTTCTTGGTAATGATCCTGTAAATACTCTCACTTTTATTTTCTTTGAAATTGTACTTAACTAACCTGTCTTCGAGACTGTGATAACTAATGACTGCGATATAACCTTTGTCGTTCAGCAGACCCGGCGATGAATCAAGCAGTCTCTTCAAATTCTCTAATTCATCATTAACAGCGATTCTCAGAGCCTGAAAAGTCCTGGTAGCCGGATGTATCCTTCTTCTTTGGCCACGGCCTGCCTTTCCCAGCGCCCTGCATACTATCTTTGCCAGCTGGCCGGTCGTCGTTATCGGCCCGCTTTTACGTTCACGCACTATAAATCGTGCAATTCGCCGTGAGGCCCTGTCCTGGCCGAATTCAAATATCAAATCAGCCAGAGATTTTTCGTCTGTCTTATTAACTATATCGGCAGCAGTACTCTTTATTCTTTTATCAATTCTCATATCGAGCGGCATATCTTCAAGAAAACTTAGCCCCATCCGGCTGTCAGCCAATTGGGCCGAACAAAGCCCCAAATCCGCCAATATGAAATCGACCTTCTCTATACCCTGCTCGTGGACCTCCTCGCTTATTCGGGAAAAATTCGATTGAACCAAAATGACCTTACAGGAAAGGCCTTTTAATATAAATTGGGCCCTTTGGATAGAATTTTTATCTACATCCAGACCTAAGATTACTCCCTCAGGGCCCAAAGTTTTTCCGAACAGATAACTATGACCTCCTTGTCCTGTAGTCGCATCGACCATTATGCCATCCGGTGGCAATTTTATCTGCTCGGCCAACGTCTCAGCCAAAACCGGAATATGCTCTGTTATCGAGCCATCCACTTCTATCGTATCGCGTATATCTTTTTTCATTTCGTGTATTGTATCGTACTGCGATACATCTCTATGCAATACTCAACACACACATCAATGACCCGCAGTAGGAGCAAAGCACCTCGAATCAGCCTACTGCAATTTTGTTCTTCCGTTCCTGAAGTTCGACAACTTCAGGTGAAAACTCAATGCCGGAGAAAGTCTCGTCGATTTCTTTCAATCGCTCCAGACGTTCACGTAGAATTGACAGGGAGGAGAAGGTCCGTTCATCAACCTCTCTTTCACCGACGAGACTTCCGGCAACAATCCGACAATGATTTGAATCCATTCCAATCATTCTACCTCCATTAAAAAATTAACCATCTTCGTTATGCTCATACAGGACAACCTGACGGGCCTGTGAAACCTGCTTCTGATATTGAGACATATGGTCTGAAAGATATTGTTCCCAGTTTTCAGTGTTCCACAGCTCAATATGGTCCCTGACGCCTATAAGGGTTATTTGGTCCTTCAGGCCCGCCCTCTTTCGAAGTCTTTCGTTCAAAAGTAACCGCCCCTGGTTGTCAAGTTCCACCTTACTGGCCAAAGCAAAGCTGATTCGCTCGAACGCTACGGCTTCATCCGGGGCTGTCGTACCCGGCCTGACCGCAAGAGCGATCTGCTCGAAATATTTTTCGGGATACAAACAAAGTATGCCGTTGGCGCCGAGGTGAAGATAGAAATTGCTGCCGTGCTCATCAACATCAATCTGATTTCTCAGCTTGTTAGAGATGAGGACTCTGCTTTTGCTATCTACAACGTGCTGATATTCACCTGTTAACAACAGCATGGCATTAGTCCCACTTAATAAACTCAATGTGGGAAATCTTACCACTTACTACCACTTTGTCAACAAACAAATATACTTTTTTTCAAATTTCAGGGAAATTTTATTATAGGACGATGCGTAACGAAATCTAATTCAAGCTATCAGAAGTGCTTACGATAATATCATACTTTTACCAAAACCAATTATTTTCTTCCGCCCTCTTCATCGTTTTTCACATAACCCTGTCAATTTCACATTGGTTTCATCCACAACCTGAAATAAACTATAGCAAAAGCGGGTGATGGGAATCGAACCCACGTGACCAGCTTGGAAGGCTGGAGCTTTACCATTAAGCTACACCCGCAGTACAATTGATTATTGATTATCAATTATCTATTAATTATACTGCAATGATAAATATAAAATGTTTGATAGTCAATGGTAAATTACAAATGAATCTTTCAGAAATGGCTCGAATCGCCAAGTCGGCTTCGATAAATTTAGCAGCGGTCAAAACTAACGTAAAGAACAACGCTTTAGTTGAGATCGCCAAAGCCCTGAAGCAGCACGGTGATGAAATAGTCTCAGCAAACAAAAAAGACCTAATCACGGCCGAAAAGGGAAATCTGACCGGGCCTTTGCTGAAACGCTTAAAGTTTGATGAAGGCAAAATAGCCGATGTTTGTGCCGGTATCGAGAGCCTGATTAAACTCGGTGATCCAGTGGGCGAAACAATCACCGCCACCGAACTCGACAAAGGGCTGGAACTCTATAAAGTCAGTTGTCCGATCGGTGTTATTGGTATGGTTTTTGAATCCCGGCCGGATGCACTTGTACAAATTTCAACGCTCTGCTTAAAAAGCGGAAATGCCGTACTGCTCAAAGGCGGAAGCGAGGCGGTAAAAACCAACAGAATTTTAACCGATATAATATCCGAAGCGAGCGAAAAAGCAGGACTGCCCAAAGGATGGATTCAGCTTCTGGAAACTCGGCAGGACGTAGCCCGGATGCTGGCTTTAGATGAACATATCGATCTGGTCATCCCCCGGGGCTCAAACGAATTCGTTCGCTATATTATGGACAATACCAATATACCCGTACTCGGGCATGCCGACGGGATATGCCATGTATATATAGACGGCGACGCCGATCTGGATATGGCCGTGAATATCACCCTTGATTCCAAGTGCCAGTATGTTGCGGTTTGTAATGCCGCCGAGACCCTGCTGGTAGATAATAAAATCGCCGAAAAATTCCTGCCAAAAGTCAAAATCTCCTTAGAAGAAAAGGGCGTAGAATTACGAGGCTGCGAACGAACAGTATCAATAATAGATGTGAAACCGGCTACCGAAGAAGACTGGGCTACAGAGTATCTGGATTATATCCTTTCGATAAAAATCGTCGATGGTCTTGATAAGGCGATAGAGCATATTAATAACTACGGCTCAGGACATACCGATACCATCGTAACCAATGATAAGGAAAAAGCCGAGAGGTTTATGGGACTGGTCGATTCCGCAAATGTATTCTGGAACTGCAGCACACGATTCAGCGATGGATTTCGCTATGGTCTCGGGGCCGAGGTGGGTATCAGCACCAATAAGATACACGCCCGCGGACCGGTAGGACTGGAAGGGCTTGTTATTTATAAATGGAAACTTATCGGTACCGGCCAGGTTGTTGCCGATTACTCCGGTAACGATGCTAAAATATTTACACACAAAAATATAGTGAATGATGAATAGTATATAGTATCGGTGAATAGGTAACGGATGAGTGAGAAAACGATTCAACACAAGGCTTGGCACTTACTTGCAGTTACCAGGTAAAGACCCAGGCTAGAACTTTTACTATGAATAAGGAAGACACTCATGAAAAACAGGATCACTCGGCGCGACTGCCTGCGAATAATGGGAATGTCAGGGCTTGGAATTGGTACGGGCTCAGTAATCGGTAAACAGCTATCGCCCCAGGATATTGGTGAAAGCGGTTTCCAGAGTTCCATAATCACCTCCAACAAAGTCCAGGAAAACCGTTCCAACGCCGTACTGATAAACGGCAAAGTCATCCAGCCCCAGCGCCAACTGCCCGTGCTCACCGAGACGGATGTACTCGTCGTCGGAGGCGGTTCTGCGGGAATCGTCGCTGCCATCGCCGCCAGACGGGCCGGCGCTAAAGTCACTATTGTCGAACGATACGGCCACTTCGGAGGCCTCTGGACAGGTGGACTGGTACTTACAATCCTCGGCCACATCGCCATAGGGCCAAAGCAAGTCTGTCAGGGAATAGGAGAAGAAATTATGCGCCGCCTCGATAAAATGGAAGGCGCAATCATCAACCGCAGTCCCGGCTCCAATCCCATCGTCGATGCCGAAGCCGTGAAATACCTTATGGTGGAAATGATAGAAGAAGCCAATGTCCAGGTCTTTCTCCACTGCTGGGGCGTCGAAGCTATTACACAGGACAATTCCGTCCGCGGCGCCGTTTTCGAGTCTAAGTCTGGCCGACAGGCCATACTCGCAAAAGTTGTCATCGACGCAACCGGCGACGGCGATATCTTCGCCGCTGCAGGCGCTCAATTCGAACATCGCTCCCACAATGTCGGATTAGCTTCTCGAATTGGAAATCTTGATCGCGTCGATAAAACCAAAACTGCCGACATTGAAAAACCCAAAAGGCTTGGATCCCCTACCCCTGTACGTGGCGTCAACTGGGTCAACCTAACCGGTCCGGAAGTTGACGGGCTCGATCTTGCAACGCTGACACGTATGGAAATGAACCACCGCAAATACATCTGGAACAAAATACAGAAAATCCGCAACGTCCCAGGCTATGATAAAGTCTATCTCATGGAGACAGCCCCGCAGCTTGGTGTTCGAATCACACGTATCCTAAATGGCCTCAAAACTGTAAAGGTCAAGGATTTGAAAAATTCTATCCGGCACACCGATGTCATCGGCGTTGGCGGTGCTTCTAACGCCGAACACGTTGAATGGCAGATTCCTTACGGGGCCTTAATCCCACAAACCGTCGACAATGTCCTTGCCGCGGGACGATGCATCAGTTGCGATCTGCGCATGGCTGATCTGGTTCGCCTGATACCCAACTGTTTCGTCACCGGCCACGCTGCCGGAGTGGCAGCCGCAGTGGCAGTTCGAGACCGCTGCAAGCCACGCGACGCCGATATAACCGAAATCCAGAAAATCCTTCGACAACAGGAGGCGTACCTCGGTTGAGCGATAAGGAGTTGTCAGAAAAATCTGTCATAAAGCCAACGGACCTACGAAATCATTTCAGGTTGCTGGTCCGCTTTGTTTGTCTCATCGCAGCGGTGCTGTGCCTCTTGCCAATCGGAGACAAAGATGGTCTCATGGTTCTTGTGCCAGCCTTAAGTTCTTTCGTCGCCGTCACCTCAATTCTGGCAGCAAAGACAATCAGACCTATCCTCGCTCTTGGACTCATCGCCGGTCTTGTGGCACTCTGTCGGCATCGTTGGTTTTGTCGCTGGGTGTGCCCTATGGGGTTGTGCTTAGACGGCGCTAGCTGCTTAGGCAAACGCTTCAAGCGAAAACCTTGCCAGACCATATCGATAGGCCGATGGTTACTAGCGTTAACACTCGGCGGGGCAATCTTAGGCTATCCATTGTTCCTCTGGTGTGATCCACTCGCTCTATTCAGCGGCGTTTTCCTCTTGACCGAACAACACCAACTGCTCGCAGGTGCCGTCTCGTTTCTACTCGTTACATTACTGCTGATCTTCTCGGTTCTGTGCCCGCATGTATGGTGCCGCGGTCTTTGCCCCCTAGGAGCTTTTCAGGACCTGCTCTCTATCATATCTCGATACGTCCGCTCCGTTCTAAGGCCTGCAACTGATAAAGCGGATAGCAACCATTCCGGACATCCTGTTGCAAGACGTACCGTACTCGGATTGCTTGTGGGTGCAGCTTCAGCGGGCATCTTGCGTATTACCGGTAAACCTTCGCGGCCTCTAAGGCCGCCGGGCGCGGTGGATGAACTGACCTTCAAAGGGCTCTGTACCCGCTGTGGCAACTGTATCCGATCGTGTCCACACGATATCATCCGT
>CAZIAN010000067.1:13271-15395 GCA_964537355.1 uncultured Pirellulales bacterium
CGCAAAGCCATCAGGATACTTTCAAACGCCAAAAATAGCTAACTATGAACAATCTTCATCCCCTGGGAGCTGGCAATGACAGATTTTTATTGACGGCAGATTCCTGCACTTCATTTCCGTACTTTACTTTCTTACGAAAGCAAAAATCGTGATTCTGTCAGAATAAATCCTTAATAAATTAAGGGGTTGAATGGAGATCGTAGGTTGTTTTGTGTTTGTAGACAGTTTTTTTGTTTATTTGTCAGTCCAGATAAATAGTGTCATAGTTCATGTTGTCGAGATCGAGTATGACAGCCCATGAGTGACCGGGATTGATAACAAGTGTATTACCATCTCGACGAATTTCCTGTATATGCGTATGGCCATACACAATTAGATCGAAATCTCCTGTTATTGGCGCATTGCCGAGGGCGTGAGGGTCATGTGCCATCAGCAGTTTTTTTTCTCCGATCTTACCTCTATAGACCCCTCTCTGGATTTCGCCTTCATGGCTGCTCACGATACTTTCCAAAGCGGACTTGTCGGAATCGCAATTGCCAAAAACACCAATGAATTTCACATGGTCAATTCCGGCCAGGGCCTGCACCGAAGACGGCGATGTTATGTCGCCGGCGTGAAGGATGATGTCAACTTGATGTTCTATAAAGGCCTCAATTGCCTTTTTTAAGAGCGCCTGCTGGTCATGAGTATCAGTTATGATGCCAACTTTCATTCTTGCTCCTGATAAAAATCTCCATTATATGAGAAATGTCCGTATGGTCAAATGAAACAGGGCTTGTAAATTTGGAAAGATATTGAAAAACGCTCAGTAATAACTTAATATGTGGGTGATAAACGATTAACGATGGATGAGAAGAAAACGGATGAAGGACGATGCGGGATTTTAGTAAGGTAAAACGAATAGTAATAAAAATCGGGACGAACATTCTGACGAAGAACGGCGGGATAGACGGTGGATATGTTCGGCGAATTGCGCGGCAGATAAATTCGCTTCTGAAGACGGGCAGGCAGGTCATTATTATCAGCTCTGGTGCTATCGGAATGGGGGCCGGACAGTTGGAAATGCGCAGCAAGGTAACGAATACAAAAATGCGACAGGCTTGTGCGGCTATCGGGCAACCGTTACTGATGACTGAATATAGAAAGTCATTTGCACGATATGGAGTTACCGTAGCGCAGGTATTGCTGACGGCGCAGGTGCTGAATAACAGAAGGACATATCTGAATCTGCGCAATTCCATTGAAACACTTTTGAAATTGGCCGTAGTGCCGGTGCTGAATGAGAATGACAGTGTGAGCACTGATGAAATCGGCTCGGCCTTCGGTGATAACGATAAGCTGAGCGCGCTGGTCGCCAGTAAGGTAGATGCGGACCTGCTGATTCTGCTGAGCGATATCAACGCACTTTATGATAAGAATCCGCAAAAGTTTGCCGACGCCCGCGCGATACCGGTGGTTTTTGAGATAACCGCCGATATTATTCGAAACGCAGGAGGCAGGGGCAGTATGCACGCTACAGGCGGGATGAAGACCAAAATCGAAGCGGCGAAGATTGCCTCGAACGCAGGCTTCAGAATAGTTTTAGCGGACGGCAGAATTAAAAACATAATCGGCCGGATTATAGCGGGCGAAGAGATAGGTACGGTCTTTATGCCGAAAAGGAAGCTGTCCAACCGTTCGAGATGGATTCTCAACAGCCGCCCTGCCGGGACGATAAACATAGACGACGGTGCTATGCGGGCCGTTAAAGACCGTAAGAGTCTTTTACCCAGCGGAGTGGTATCCGTTGAAGGAACATTCGAGGCCGGTGCGGTCGTTATGCTTAATTATAACGCGATGGCCGTGACAAATTTAAGCAGCACTCAACTCAAATCACTGGCTGGCAAGCACAGCTCCGAGATTCGAAAGATACTCGGCCCGGGGCATCGAGATGTCATCGCAATTCCGGAAGATATAGTAATAATTGATTCTTGGTGACTTACTACCGAGCAGTTGGGATTCCCGCTATGCTTAAAGATTGAGGATTGATTATTTCAGGGACTCCAGCAAACAATATGTGGGAACAGTTGCGAATGGCATGAAGATAAGCAATTCTCATTGTAAGAGAGCCTCCCGCATTTCTGA
>CAZIAN010000068.1:0-3874 GCA_964537355.1 uncultured Pirellulales bacterium
CAACTGTTCTATGAAGATTGAACCGGGTATAAAGTTCTATCACGGGGCCGGCTGCAATGACTGCAATCATACCGGCATGACCGGGCGATTAGGTATGTTCGAACTGTTCAGAATAACCGGCAAGATTAGAGAATTGATAGCGGAAAAACCAACCACAGAACAGCTTATAAAAGCAGCCCCTGCGGACCATATTAGTATGGTACACGATGGTATCAGCAAGGTTTTAGCAGGTGTTACGACACCTGAGGAGATATTCAGGGTCTCAAAGACTATAAGTGAAGACGAGTAATGCGAAGGTTTTCTGAACAAGTGATAAGATATTAGAAATGAGTCAGTATTCTTACAAAGCAGTTGACAGAGGCGGTGGACACGTCAAGGGCCTGATAGAGGCCGTTGATCGCAGAAGTGCGGTGGCAGTTCTGGCAGATAAAGGTCATTTCGTAACAGAATTGTTCGAGAAAGACCATGCACCAAGCGTTGCATCGCGTACTAAAGACAGACCGCGTGCTAAAGACAGCAAGAAGGCCCCGCTGGACCTTAGCCTTTTTTTGCGGTTCGGCAAGCGAAAGGTGAGCAGCAAAGACGTTTTAGCCATGACAACCCAGTTAAGCACGGCTTTACAGGCAGGACTTCCGCTGCTGAACGGTCTCGAGCTTATTCGTGAGCAACAGCACAAGCCCGGGATGAGAGAAATGTTAGGTGAGCTTGTGAATGCAGTCAGCTCGGGGCAGTCACTTTCGGAAGCCATGGAAAAACACGAGAAGGTTTTCAGTCCGCTGTATCTGTCGATGATACGAGTCGGTGAAACAGGAGGAATGCTCGAAGAAACGACTGCCCAATTAGCGGGGATATTAACCCGGGATGAGAAGATAAAGACAAATATGAAAAATGCTTCTGCGTATCCTATATTCGTATTGTGCATAGGACTTGCGTCAGTGGCTATTATAATCACCTGGATACTGCCGACTATAATAGGTACAATAAGCGAAACCGGCGCCTTGCTGCCCCTGCCGACAAGGATATTGATGGGAATTAGCGGATTCCTGAAAGCTTTATTCACCAAGGTCTATGGATGGGTTTTTCTGGCCATGATAGGTGTTGGGATATATTACCTTTCGAGATGGACCAAAACCGTCGGCAAACTCAAGTGGGACACTTTTAAGCTGAGAATACCTATATTAGGCTCGGTATTGCAGACGATAGCGGTTGGAAGATTTGCCCGGACCCTTGGTGCGCTCACCAAGGGTGGGGTCATTATTCTGGAGGCCCTTAGTGTCGTTCGCGATACGCTGGGCAACGAACTGTTAGGCAGGGAAATCGATGAAGTCGCAGAAAAAGTCAAGCGCGGCGAATCGCTGGCCGAACCATTGAGCGAATCCGGACATTTCCCACCCCTGTTAGTGCAAATTGTCTCGATTGGTGAACAGACAGGCAAGCTTGACGAGCTGCTCTTGAATGCCGCCGATACTTTCGACACTGACGCAGATTCAGCTATAAACAGGTTTATGGCGATTTTCCCTGCGATGTTGATATTAATGTTAGCTTTAATAATCGGATTCATAATAATAGCAACGCTTTTGCCAATCGTGGCAATGACTCTTGGTGGAGGAATGCTTTAAACAGTTTTGAGTTCTTAGTTTTGAGTTTTTGAGTTTTTATAGAAAGGTGGTCAAATGAAGTGGAAGAATCAGAAGAGAAAGGCATTCACACTTATAGAGCTGCTTGTAGTGATTGTTATTTTAGGCTTACTTGCAGGATTTGTTGCGCCGAAAATGTTTAAATCCATCGTGAAGGCGAAGAAGGACCTGGCAGGGCCTAAAATGGCAATTATCGAGAGTGCAATTGAAAGATTCAGCCTTGATTGCGGCCAGTATCCGGATGACTCTATGGGGCTTGAGGCCTTATTGACTCCGCCTGCAGGGCTCGAGGAAAGATGGAATGGGCCGTATCTAAAGGCCAGCCAACTGAATGACCCGTGGGACAATCCTTATATATATGTCGCCGAAGGTGAAATCAATCCCGGCAGTTTCGATTTGATAAGTCTCGGAGCGGACGGCGCAGAGGGCGGCGAAGGCGACGCCGAGGATATATTCAATCAGTAAATAACCGGCAGTTCATAAGCCAAAAGCTATGAAATCGGGTGAGTTTATAAGAAATGCAAAGGCAAAGGTCAAAAGTCGAGTTGAACGCGAAGAAATGCGGCTTTACACTTGTGGAAGTGTTAGTGGTCGTAGTTATCATAGGACTTCTCGGAGGTCTTGGCGGCGGTATTTATATAAGTTCATATAAGAGGCTGTTAGTTGAAAAAGCGGCGCGTTATTTTTTTCTTACCGCCAAATATGCAAGGATAATGGCGATTGAGAAACAGCGCCAATATAAAATAGTATTAGATGTTGAAAATAACGGATTTCACTTAGTGACAACGCAATTGGACGAAGAAGGCGGACAAACAGAGCAGATGATTGTGAGGGATTCTTTTTGCAAGCCGGTGGCATTTGACAATGACATCCTGTTCGAGGACATTAAGATTACACCGATAAGTTTAGTAACCACAACCGAGGATGAAGAGGATGAGGAGTCAATAGTATTTTCAGCAAATGGTACAGCTCAAACGGCCGTAATTCAGATAGGTAACGGTAAAAACCATTATACAATTACTATAACGGCTGCAACGGGTAAGGCAAAAGTGTATGACGGCATAGTTGAGGACGTGGATGTCGGAGTTATCGATTTGGACGCAGAATCATGATCCGTGGCAAAAAAACCAAGAAAGGATTTAGTCTGATTGAGACACTCGTTGCCAGCGCCATCCTTTCCGGTGCTGTTTTAACGTTAGGGGCAATCAGCACGATGTCTGTTAGCGGGACGCGACTTAACAGGCGATATGAGGTTGCGGCGTCATTGCTTGATAAACAGCTTAACATGATTGATTATATCGGTATAGACGAATTCATTGACATAGGCCAGCTGGAAGGAGATTTCGAAGGATATGAGCCACCTTATCACTGGGAAGTTGTAACCGAATACCAGGACATTGACAGCCTGTACTTAGTAAGAATAACCGTTAGCTGGGTTGACGGCAATCGGCCATACAGTATCTCGGCTGACACTATGCTCGACGGGGTAAGCGTATATCTCGAGGTTGAAGTGGAGTAGCAGTGAAGAAGATTGATTCTAACAAGACTGGATTTACATTAGTAGAAGTGATGGTGGCGGTGACTATCGGGGGATTTATTATGTTAGTCGCGGTTGGAACCCTGAAGGCCATTACCAGCAGCGCCAAGATGGTGGACACTAATATCAGCGCCGCGGCAGAAGTTCGATTTGCAATGAATCTTATCGCACGGGACCTTGTGAACTTCTATCGTGACGAGGATATTAAAAATACGAAATTAATCGGTACGACTGAAGAATCAGCAGATGGCAACATCAGTTACCTGGTTTTTTACACGCTCAACAGGATGAAGGCCAGAGCAGACCAGCCTGAAGGTGATATTTATGAAGTCGAATATTCTCTAATGCAAGACGGGGAAAAGTCATTACTAATGAGGCGATTGTGGCCTAATCCCAATGAAGAATATGAGCCCGGGGGAATATTAACTGTTATCGCAGAGGATATTGATATCTTCGAGGTCAGATACTTTGACGGAGAAGAATGGTCCAATGAATGGCCGGAAGAGATGGAAGTTTTACCTCAGTTAATTGAAGTAAGTATTGTGGGTAAAGAACAGAGCCGGGGAAATCCTGCAATGGAATCCATTATGGTTAATTTGACCAGATCCGCAACAGCCGCGACTGCGGCTTCTGAAAGCAGCGAGCAAGGCGGTCAGGGAGGTGGCGGCGGGGGAGGCCAAGGAGGCGGCGGGAGTAACCA
>CAZIAN010000068.1:3974-15112 GCA_964537355.1 uncultured Pirellulales bacterium
AAGGCGGTCAGGGAGGTGGCGGCGGGGGAGGCCAAGGAGGCGGCGGGAGTAACCAAGGGGGTGGCGGGAGTAACCAAGGAGGCGGCGGGAGTAACCAAGGGGGCGGCGGGAGTAACCAGGGAGGCGGCGGGAGTAACCAAGGAGGCGGCGGGAGTAACCAGGGAGGTGGCGGCGGAGGCCAAGGAGGCGGAAGAGGATAAAATCAGTAAGAATCTCGAAACAAAAGTTTAGCTGAGAAAATGAGTACAAAAGGTAATAACAAAGGGCTTGTTCTTGTAACTGTGCTGTGGGTAATAGTGGTGCTCATGGTGATTGTTTCGGTACTCGGTCGTCAAAGCCGGCTTGATACGAAAGTCTGCCTTGCCCGGCTGGAAGGCGTCAGATGCAAGTGGGCATCCCGCGCAGGAATAGAAAAAACTATAGGCATACTTAATGAAGACACAAGAGAAAGTGACTGTCTGACTGATTTGTGGAGTGATAATGAGGAAGATTTTAATGATGTTTACCTGCAGCGTTGCTGGTTTACCGTTCGAGCTGTTGATGAGGCGAGTAAATTAAACATAAATACAGTAACAAAAGGGCAACTTTTAGCTTTGCCGGAAATGCTTGAAGAAATTGCAGATGCGATAATTGACTGGCGGGATGATAATGATACTCCAAGCGCAGGGGGTGTTGAAGGCGGATATTATGAGAATCTGCAGTACGGGTATATGGCCCGTAACGGCCCTTTCAGGACAATACGCGAGCTTCTTATGGTAAAGGATGTAACAGACCAGTTATTTTTTGGAGAAGACACCAACCTGAACGGTCAGTTGGATTATAATGAACAAGACGGTGAAGAGAGCCTGCCATACGACGACGGAGACAGTGAATTAGACAAGGGATGGATAGCGTACCTGACATGCTATTCTTACGATAACAATAAAGACGCCGAGGGTAATAAAAAAACCAACATCAACCAGGGCAATGCGAATCAGCTATCGAGGTCTCTTGGCATAAGCAACTCTCAGGCCCAATCGATTGAAGATAATCGCCCGAGCAACGGATATCAAAGCATCGGCGATTTGATAGGCAACGGCTCGAATGGCACATTAGATATGCAAACTTTTTCGACAATAGCAGACAAGATAACGGTTGACGACAGTGATAAGATACCGGGGAAAGTTAATATTAATACGGCCTCAGAGATAGTACTGGCAGCCTTGATGGGCGGGGGGGATTCAGCCGAGCAGACTGCGCAAAATATAATCGCTTATCGAGAAACTTTATTGTACGGGATGGAAAGCATTGGAGAGCTTATGGATGTCCCATCGATGAGTATTAATACTTTTAAGAATATTGTGGGTTTAATAACCACACGATCCAATGTCTATTCAATTCGCTGCGTGGCGACGGCCGACAGGAATGGCAAGAACGGAGCAAAGCTGGAAACGGAATGTGTGGTGGACAGGGCCGAAAGCCCATGTAAGATACTTTTCTGGTATCAGGGAGCAACTAATTAATGAGCACAAAAACCAATATAACACTGCATTCTGTTATAGCAATAGCGCAGGAGGAAGGTAAGCTCAAGGCTATCAAGCTTCAGCGGCAGAGCGGCACTACAAATGTTCTCTGGACAAAGGGCAGCAAAGATGGCGCAGCAAACTGGAGAGCCTTCGCAGGCAAATGCGGTTTATCTGTCGAACCAATGGCGCACAGAAGCCCAGACAGTGAACAAGCAGTTGTCGTCGGCTTTAATTCGGCGGGCGTGGCTTTTTATCGCATCACGGTACCTGACGTTGGCGAGGAAGAAACGGCATCTATAGTTAAATTACAAGCTGAAACCCGGCTGCCGCTCCCGGCTGATCAAATGGAGATCGCCTGGCGAGCAGGCCAGAAGCGAAACGGGCAGGTAGGCTTTATCGTAGCGGCGGCAAGAAAAAAACCGTTGGAAGATTTCGTAGAAAATGTATGCGATTTTGAGCCGACTAAAATATTCTTAGACTGCGAGGGAATAACAAAGGCATGGAAGGCATTCTTTTCGGGAAATGAAAAACTCGCCGTGGTTGTAAGTATGGCAGGACAGAATACGCAGGTTTGTCTGGTCGAAAACGGGCGATTGTGCAATGCCATGATCCTGGATATAGGGATGGAGGACCTTGCGGCTGAGGACGAAACCGAACAAATGCAAACTTCCGAAAGATTCATCCAAGACATGATCAGCGTACTGGAATTGTTCGGCTACAGCGACCAACCAGAATTGCCGATTTTTCTGCTTTCAGATGGCAATTCTGCACACATGAACTTAGTTTCTTCTCTCAATTCGGCTGGATTAGATGCGCAAATAGCCCTGCCGGATATCAAAGAATTGCGGACACCAAGCGAAATCGGCATCGAGGATATCTACGAATACCGAGTTGCAATAGGTCTCGGGATGATGGCTTTTGAGACGAGTAAAAATGAGCTTAATATTTTCGAGCATATATACAGGCCAACATTAAAGAAGGAGAAGGTATATTGGATTTATTCCCCAAAGATAGCAGGCGGGATAGCAGCGGCAATGCTGGTGCTTTTCATCGCCGTCTATTGTGTTGTCGGTATAGCCAGTCCGATCGCAATAGAAAAGCATTTGAAAGCATCGGCTTCGGACGCTGATCTCAACAGTCTGATGCAACGGCAAAAACTAATCAAATCGGTTGCACAGCAAAGGCCGGATGTGCTCGATCTTTTAGGGCAGATTAACGCCAGCGGGGAGCAGGGGATAAAGCTGGAGAGCTTTCATTTTAAGAAGGGTCAGCCGGTTACAATTACCGGTGAGGCGTCGGGCAATGAGCAGTTGTATAAGTTCGAGAAAAACCTACAGGATAGACCGAATATCAAAAGCGTTAAAATGAATCCAAGCAAAGATGCTAAAACCAAGAAAATCAAATTTTCAATAACTTTTCATTATAGAAATTTTACAAAATAAAAAAACTTGTATAAAAGGTTTAAGAGCTATGATAAATAAATTAAGCCAAAAAGACATTCGGACATTAAAATTAGGTGCTGTATGCGTGGCTGGAATTATCATTTTTTTGGTTGGTTCCGAAGTGCTTGGCCGCTTGAAAAAGGCACAAGATTCTACTGACATACTGAACAACAAACTGGATCTTATCGATGTTGACAAGGCCAAACAAGCCGGTCTGATGGCAATTGTGCCTAAGTTTGAGATGCCGACAGGGGAAGAAGACCAAAAATTCCTGTTTTTAGATAAACTTACCGAACAATTCAAAAAAGCAGGAATAAAAAACCAGCCTTTGGAGGTCGCCTCTAAAACAACTTCCAAGAAGGACGGATACCAATTGCTGCGTTTGAAATGCAGTGCTACGTGCAGATTAACTCAGGCACTGGATTTTTTGGCGAACCTGAAAGACAATCCGTATCTGGTTGGAATCGAGGAACTGAGGCTTAGAATTGATAAAAAAAAACCTCAGGAAGTTGCTATGGATCTGACAGTATCAACATTTGTGAAATAAATGAGGTAAATTGTGACAATTGATTATTTGAAAGAAAAGAAAGAATTGGTTTCAGTCGTTCTGCTTTGCTTCTCTGCGGTTTTGGCGGTTTCTATTTTAGTAACAATAATGAGCTTTTTTACAGCCTCAGCGAGAGCAGAGAAAATAGTCACGGATGCCGTTGCACAAAAAACTGAGGACGCACAGGATATCGATAAGTATTTCACCAAATACAAGGTGCTTGCAGATGCTCTTAAAAAGAACAATTTGTTCGCGCCGCCTCCACCGAAGCAGCACCCGGTAAAAGAAGTAACAGGAATATTTGGAGATGAAGTGATAATAGGGGACAAACTTTATACAATCGGCGATAAGGTTGGAGATGCAACGATAGTCTCAATTGAAGCTATGCAAGTAACAATCGAATGGGACGGCAAGAAAAAAACCTTTTCTCCTATGGATGCAGGAGGCGCTTCGCAGCCGGGCAGACCGGGGGATTCAAGAGCATCAGCAAGAGGAGGGCCTTCAAGACCGGCAGGAGGAAGCGCCCAGATGGTTGCAGTTGGGTCGGATGGATTTAAGGGGAAGGGTGAAAAATCCCAGAATAAGTCTGATGCCAAAATGCAGGCAAAAAGAGATAAGCTTGATCAAGAAAATCTTAAAGCCATACAAAAGAGATGGTCAACTCTGCCAGAGCCAGTACGACAAAAACTTACTGAGATAAAAGAGAGATGGCCAACTATGTCTGAGGGAGAAAGGGACAAAATCAGGGCCGGATTGAGTGAAAGATTTGGTGGCGGAAAACGATGAGGTAAATAATTATATAAGTACCTAAGTAAGGGATGCAAATTATGAAAATCGATTATCTGAAAGACAAGAAAGAGCTGGTTTCAGTTTTACTTCTTTGCGTCTCAGCGATTTTGGCAGTTTCTATTTTAGTCAAGATTTTTAGCTTTTTTACAGCTCCAGCCAAAGCAAGGAATATAGTCAAGACTGCCATTGAACAAAATACTAAGGATGCCAACGATATAGACAAGTACTTCGCCAAATACAAGATGCTTGCGGATGCGCTAAAAAAGAACAACTTGTTCGCGCCTCCTCCGCCGAAGGAACACCCTGTAAAAGAGGTACTGGGAATATTTGGCGATGAAGTGATAATAAGGGACAAGTTGTATAAAGTCGGTGATAAGGTGGGAGACGCAAAGATTGTCGCAATTGAAGCTACACAAGTGACTATCGAATGGGACGGCAAGAACAAAACCTTTTCTCCTATCAATGCAGGAGGTTCTTCGGAGCCTGGCAGACCGGGTGGTTCGGGACCTACAGCCAGAGGTGCCCCTCCCGGAGGAGGAAGTGCCCAGATGGTCACAGTTCAGTCGCAGGGAGGGCCAACGGGCGGTCCCGGGGGTGGAATGATGCAAAATATGTCTGAGGCCGATAGGGACAGATTCAGGTCTGAAATGCAGCAAAGAAGAGAAAGATATATGAATATGTCGGAAGCCGAAAGGGAAAAGTTCCGAGCCGAAATGCGTGAAAGAATGATGGGCGGTGGAGGACGACCTCCGGGCGGGGGACGTTCTTCAGGTGGTGGACGACGAGGTGGCAGATAAATATAATAAGGATTAAAGTGAGGAAAACAAAATGAAACGATCAGGAACAGTACTAATATTCGTAATAGTGTGGGCGGCAGTGCTTTTTGCATCCTTTGTAATTGGAATTTGCATAAGGGAAGTGAGATTCCATCGTGCAGGAGCGGTAATTGAAACCAAAACAGTCACAACACCTAAAGTGGTAAACAGCAAGGTTGAAATACCAAGTGACGCAGAGAAACTTGCACAGGAGCTGGCACAAAAAGCCCCAGCTCCCGGTCCCGGAGGTGGTGAGCGACCTGCCAACCTTCCTGCCGGACCGGGAACCGGAGAGGGAAGAGGTAATATGAGGGATCGATTTGCGAATATGTCTGAGGAAGAAAGAGCGCAAATGCGTGAAAGAATGGGCAGCAGGCGACGAGGGGGCGGATCACAAAACCTTTCCGAAGAAGAGAGGGCCCAAATGGAAGAGCAAAGAGCACAAATGAGAGCGCGATTTGAGAATATGTCTGAGGAAGAAAGAGCGCAAATGCGTGAAAGAATGGGCAACAGGCGGCCGGGAGGTAACGGAGCAGGCGGCAGAGGCCGAACAGGCGGCAGACAAAATAGAGAACAGCAAGAAAACAATTAATAATGAGGTGAGAAAAATGGACTGGTTAAAATCAATAATATCAGTAGTAGTTGGTATTGCGGCGGTTCTTATTATCTGGAGGGTAGGTTTTGTCCCTGACCCACCGATACCCGGACAATCAGAAAAACCAACTGAAATCAAAGTAGTTGCTGAGGCGGAGAAATCCGTTGAAGCTCAAAAGCCGGATACCGCAGACAAGTCTGAAGTAGCCTCTGAAGTTATAAAACCCGAAAAACCTGGGGATGTTGCCGGCACACCTGAAAAACCAGGGGATGTTAACGAGCCTCCGAGAGTAGTCGCCGCAGGTGATTCGAGAGGACCTGATGATGTTAGGGGGCAGATAAGACCTGCTGTTATTACCGAGCAGGGTAAGTCTGTTGAGCCAAACGAGCCGATGGAAAACCTGAACCTCAAAAATGTGGAAATGAAAATCATTATCGAGAAGCTCGCGACATGGACCGGCAAGGTGATTATTCCTACCGATGAGTCACTGAAACAGAAAATAACCATATACTCACCTGAGAAGCTGCCAAGAAGCAAGGCCCTGGCGATGATTTATAGTGCGCTGCGTATTAAAGGTTATATTGCCGAACAGACCGACGGCACGATTTTCCTCAAACCCATAACGGAAGCAAAGCTGGGCGAGGTCCCCACGATATCGGAAGATTACCCGCTTGCGATGGTGGAAAACAAAGACCAGGTAGTTCAAAAATTCTTTAAGCTGGAAAATTACAGTCCTTCTCAGATGGGTCAGATTATTCTTCCTCTGGTGGGTGAGTACGGCTATGTAAGCGCCGACGAAAGCACAGGCAGCCTGTTTGTAATTGATACGGTCAAGAGCCTGATGCGCATCAGCACGATAATCAAACAGTTTGACATAGTCGAAGTTGAGGAAATATTAACCGAGATATTTGAAATTAAACACGGCGATCCAACGGCGATGGTTGAGCTGCTGCAGACATTATTAGGCGACGGCAGCAGTTTGAGCGGTCCCGGAGGATCCAGTCGGGGACGAGGACCTTTCTCAAGAGGAGGTCCTCCGAGTAGTTCATCCAGAGGTAGAAGCTCATCATCAGGAGGTACGGCACAATCGGTCACTGTAGGAACGAGCCGAACGCCAGCCTTGCTGATTCCGCAGCCTACTTACAACTGGATTATCGTAAAAGCTACGGCTGAAGACATCAAGAAGATTGGCGAGTGGATTGAAAAACTCGACAGGGAAGTACCTACGCTTTATGTTGACCAACCTCTTGACAATATTGAAAACAAAAATCAGGTAGTTCAAAAGTTCTTTAAGTTAAAAAACTACAGTCCCTCGCAGATGACTCAGGTTGTCGGACCTCTGCTTAGCGAAACCGGCTATGTAAGCGCCGATGAAACCACAGGCAATGTTGTTGTTCGTGATACGGTCGAGAAACTGTTGCAAATCGAGATGATTATCAGAGAGTTTGACGTTCCAGAAGCCGAGCAAACCGTGACAGATACTTTTGAAATTCTCAACGGTGATCCATCGGAGATTGTTCAATTGCTGAGGATGCTGATAAGCGGCGATGCCGGAACAACTTCCTCAAGGAGTCTTGGTCGAAGCAGCAGTTACGGTCGGAGCAGCAGTTCTAATCGAAACAGCCGGAGCAGTTCATCAAGAGGTTATAGCAGCGGATACAGAGGCAACACCAGGGGCGGCTCATCTCAATCGGTTCTGATTGGGCCAAGCGAACAGCCGATTGTGCTTATCCCGGAGCCACAACGCAAGTGGATTATTGCACGGGCGTCTGCTGAAGATATGAAAATGATTAGCGATTGGATAGTAAAGCTTGACCAAGAGGAACCAGTCAAATCAGAACACGAAACAGTTCAAATTACATACGCGGATGTCAGCGAGGTTGCAGACCGTCTTAATGAAGCGATGCAGCAGAGGCCCGGTTCAGAACTGCAGGCGAGCGTTCTTATTCAACCGTTAGTACAGGCAAGACAGATTGTCATCTACGGCAGGGAAGACATGCGTACAATGGTTAAGAAGCTTATTGCAGAAATAGATATCCCTACAGGTCTATTCAAGACGGAACATTTCAAGTTAGAACACGCCGATCCTGATCAAATCAAGGAAAAAATAGAGGAACTTTATGCAGCAACCAGCCCTTACTCCGGCAGCAGATACGTTTCTGTATATAACTTTAGCAGTTCCCGGGGAAGCAGCTCGATGACGGCTGATACGGTAAAAGTGATATCGTATGCCACACTCAAGCAGGTAACTGTGATTGCCTCGGCCGAGAATATGGAAAAAGTAAGAAAGCAAATAAAGGAATGGGATGTCTCGCTGGATGTGGAACAAGTCAAGCCACTGATAATTGAACTGAAAAATTCCGACCCGGTACAGATGGCTGAACTGCTCAGGACGCTTTTCAGCGAAGAAGGCGGTGGAGGAATGAATATTTACGATCTTTTATTTGGCAGAGGTACCGAGGAAAAGGCAAAAATTGTCGGGCCGCTTTATGGCCAGTTGACCTTCGAGGAAGTGCCACAAACAAAAAAGATAATCGTAATAAGCAAGATTCCCGAGGCATATCAAGTCATTAAGGAACTGATACTTGACCTTGACAGGCAGGAGATGGCGGAAGTGCCCAAAGTTATAGAGCTTAAGTATGCAGACACCGAAGACCTTAGCGAACGCCTCAACGCAATGTTCGTTGAAGCGGGGCAAACGGCCCCGATTCGAATGACCGAACAAGGACTGAGCGAGTCGTCTTCGATGGATGATTCTACCAGCAGCAGCGGTACCAACAATAATAATACTTCCAACCAAGGCAACACTTCGTCGCAGGCTAATACTTACACACCTCCATGGTCGGGGTCCGGGGCCCGCAGCGGAATTAATCAAGAGATGCCAATCAGTAACGTTATCGGGAGGATTCGTTTCGTGCCGGAGCCACATACCAAGTCAATTTTGACCCTCGCTCCACCGGAGTTCATGGACGAGATAAAAGCAATGATTGCGGAATTGGACGTGCCCGGCAAGCAGGTGATGATGGAGGCAATTATTGTAGAGATCGAGCACAGCAAAGTTACTTCTCTTGGTATCGAGCTATCTACGAATCCCGCCGCATTCGGCTCATTAGGCGAAAATGCACTTTTGGCGCTGAGCAATCTGACACATATAAAGACTCAGGGAACGGTAGCCGGCACAATACCATCGGCGACTGGTACTTTTGGAGCAACAGGCTCGGGGACGATTCTCGGTACGGGAACAGATATTTACGGCTTGATTGATTTTCTCATCAAGACAACCAATGCAAAGATTCTGAATCAGCAGACTCTCTGGACAAAAGACAACGAAGAAGCAAAATTCTTCAAGGGTAGTGAAGTTCCGTTCCTGGGCAGCGCAATCACATCAGTCAATGTTGGTACGACGCAGAGTATTACTTACGAGAAAGTTGGTATGGAGCTGCGTGCCCGTCCAAGTATTACTCCTGAGAACAAGGTTGATATGGTCGTTAATGTTGAGATTTCTTCACTTACAGCCGACCTTGTGAACAGCCAGCCGGTCAGAAGCAGTATGGACACCCGGACGAATATGATTGTACAGGACAATCAGACACTTCTGCTCGGGGGCATCCTGTTCCAGAAGGACAGCGCTGTGATAAGCAAGCTTCCGCTGTTTGGTGATATGCCTTTGATCGGGGGACTGTTTCGACACAATAAGCTCCAGCAGACAAACAGCGAACTGCTTGTATTTATAACACCTCATGTGATAGATGAAACAGTAGAGAATATTCCCGAAGCCACACAAGAGAAAATAGAGCAACCAAAGAAAAAACTCGAAGACATCAAGCAACAATTAAAGGAAACCGTAGAGGAGCTTGCGTGGGAAATGCCGTAAGTTTTCACGGATAAAAGATACAGCATTTAAGCCTTCGGCCCTCTGAGCAAACGGACAACTTCTCAGAGGGCCGTTGATTCCGTTTAAGAGTGGACGACATTCCAAATCCTTTCTGAAATCAGATTGCAGGGACTTTTTACTGGCAAGTTATTTATTTGTAAGGTAAAAATAGCAATCTGAGCAAATAGATTCACGGAGTAAAAGTGAAGGAGATATAACAATGTGGGTCGTAATTGTTATTGGCGTAGTGGTTCTTTTCGCTGTAGTTTTCATTTATAACAGCCTTATTTCTAAGAAAAACCAGGTAAAGAACGTATTCGGTACTATCGATGCATTGCTCAAGAAAAGATACGACCTTCTTCCAAATCTTGTTGCGACGGTTAAAGCATATATGCAACATGAAAAGGGCCTGCTGAGAGAAATTACCGAGATGAGGGCAAAAGCTGTTTCCGGCCGGATGTCGGATGATGAGCAGGTAGTGCTTGATAATAAGCTGAGTAAAATGCTTGGCGGTATCATGGTGGCGGTAGAAAATTATCCTGATTTGAAGGCCAACGAGAATTTCATGCAGCTCCAAAGGACGATGAACGAGTTAGAAGAACAAATATCGGCCGCCAGACGTGCTTATAATGCCGCAGTAACCAACTTCAATAATGCGGTTGAGATGTTTCCAACTAATCTGGCCGCTTCTATGATGGGATACACAACAAAGAATGTTTTTGAAATCAGCCCTGAACAGCGTGAAAATGTTGATGCTGATAAAATTTTTGAGAACTGAATAAGTTTCCAATGATTTGATGTTAATTGGATGGATCCGTGAAGACATTAGAAGATTTTACCGACTTTTATAACACCACTTTACTGAGGGACCTTAAGGCTCTCGAACAGGAACGAAGGAAAATCGCCTTTAAGCTCACCTGTGTTATAACCGCTATCCTGTGCATTGCAGGGATTTGTCTGTTAATCTTCAGGAGAAATCCATATACAATTCGTCTTTTGATTGCCCCGGCTGCAATTTGCATAATAACAGGTGTGGTCATATGTCACTTTGTGACCAAAGGCTATGTGGCAAGATTCAAGTCTCTTGTGATACAAAGAATAGTTCACTTTATTGATGAAAATCTGAATTACGATGCAGATGGTTATATCGATCACGAAACTTTTATGTTATCAAAAATATTCACAAAAAAACCAAACATTTATAAAGGTGATGACCTTGTCTGGGGTAAAACGGGGGCAACTGAAATCAAGTTCTCTGAAATTAAAGCCGAGCATGAAAGCGGCTCGGGCAAGAACCGGCGGCGATACACAATATTTAAGGGCTTGTTTTTCATCGGTGATTTTAATAAGCATTTTACCTGCGAAACGGTCGTCCTTCCCGATACGGCGGAAAAGCTTTTCGGGCATTTCGGGCAGAAACTGCAATCGATGAATATATTCCGCGGCCAGTTGATAAAGCTCGAAGACCCCGAGTTTGAAAGTCACTTTGTGGTATATGGCGACGACCAAATTCAGGCCAGATATATCCTGTCTATGAGTTTGATGGAGTGGATTGTTGAGTTCTGATAAAA
>CAZIAN010000069.1:0-14845 GCA_964537355.1 uncultured Pirellulales bacterium
CGAACCGCCTCTGAACCAAATCGTCAGTGTGTTGACGCCGTTTACTGTCCAGTCATTATTGGATGTCAATGTCAAAGTCGCCTCGGATTTTCCGACAGCATTATCGTAGGCCATCGGCATCGACTGATTGCCACTGTGAACGATGGTCTGTTCGGCAAATGGAGGATTAAAGTTTCCAACGACAGAACCGTTCGTGGCTGGATTATCGAAACCATCAATCCAGGCAAGATATATCCTGTTGCTTCCAGGTTCACCTTCATCAATGTCATTGTAGCTCTCCATATCGTCCACAATCAGGAAGTTGGCGGTGGTAAAGCTCCATAGAGGGCCAGTCCATGGACTATCGGCGTTGGCGTTATTGGCCTCATCGACACGCCAATAGTATGTAGTATTCCACTCAAGCTGTCCGGGCTCAAAGCTCTCAGCGCCGAGGTTTCCGCTGTCTTTAAGCTCCAGAGAGGCTGCATCTGCGCCGAAATAAACTTCATGTGTATCGGCAAAGACTCCCGGTACCCAGGTAAGAGTCGGTGTGTGAGTCACATCCACAGCGCCGTTAGCCGGTTCCGGGCTGCCCACAGCACCCACAGTCGTAAAGCTCCAGATGTCGCCTTTATACGTTTCGATAATATCAAACTCATCGACACGCCAGTAGTAAGTCTTGGCCATTGTAAGTGTGCCGGGGGTATAAGTCGTAGTTCCCTGAGGAAGACCGCCTGCTGCATTGTCCACTTCGTCAAAGTTGCCGCCAAAGTACACGGTATGCAGTTTCGCCCCGAAACCTGCGGTCCAATCAAGCCTCGCATCCACTTCTACAGATTCGCCACCATTGGCCGGTATGGGATTATATGAAGTTTTGGGCGGAACCATAAAGCTCCAGACATTGCCTTTCCAGGGACTGTCCGGCTCGGAGTCATTGACCTCATCGACTCGCCAGTAGTAAATCGTGCCCGGGACAAGGCCATCCGTAAAGGGGAACCCGGGAAAGCCGGCAACAAGAAACGTTTCGGTATGGTTACCCTGGAACGTACCTTCGGTTCCGGCATTGACGTCATCGAAATTATCGCCCATGTAAACGTCATGTGAAACGGCATTGTCGCCAGGCAGCCAGGAGAGGTTCACCCAGGTATCTGAGTGAATGGTGCCATTGGCCGGGACGGGATCATGGGCCTGTAACCAGGAAGGAGCTATACCATTATACAGGTTTAGGACCTGCTCAGCCGACATATCCCGGCTGTAAATACGAACATCATCGAGCATGCCGCTCATCTGTTCTGTTAACCCGCCGTTTGTTCCCAGGCGAAGCAGAGAATTATATCCGTTGATAGTCCCGCTGACATTGCTGTTCACAGCTACGGCCTCTCCGTTGACGTACAGTGTCATTGCCGAGCCGTCATAGACGCCGGCAAGATGGTACCACTGTTTGGATTGAAAAAACTGATCTGCCGGAGCTGGTATATTCGCCGTCCCTCCTCCTACTGACTGCCAGAAACGAGGCTGACCGTTGGTAAGAATGTGCAGACCGTACGAAAAATATGGGCTTTGATGGGTGGTATTGTTGAAAACCTTTGCAATAATAATCTCAGGAGGCCCGCTCACGTCGTCGAAGTAAACCCAGGCTGCAAGGGAGATTTGTTCGCCGGTAATATTCAGTGAGTTCGAATGGGGAATTTCAATATAGTCACCATTTCCATCCAGAATGGCAACCTGCCCTCGTTCGGGATCATTAACAATGGCCGCATCTCCATGTGCCGTGGCATCATTACCATTTCCTGATGAGTCATTGAAGTTGCCATCAAACCGCCAATGGCCTTCCAGATTGGCTTGAGTATTTACGGCTGAATACAGTATCAAGACAAGAGTGAGCAAGAAAGTTGATCTTCTATACATTGGAGTCCTCCTTTATTCACAAAACTACGAACAACCCGCGTTCGAGTGAATCAAAATCCGAAAAAACCTCATGCACGAACACAAGTTTCACTAATGTTACTTATACCAAAACAGCCACTTTCCCGTCAAGGAAAATATTTTACTTCATGCATACCCTGATAAAGAAAAAGAGTACAGAATAATATTGCTTATTATGACATGAAACGATAAGAGTGATGAAAAAACACAGGTAAAGATTCCATCCATTGCGATTGCGTTTATTCGGCATATTGTGTATCTTAGTGCCATAAAGAGCTTCAGCAGTGGTATCGTGTTCAAGATAAGAAACGTAAAATGAATTGTGATGAAAGGCAAAATTATGCAACCAGGAAAGAGGATTAAGCTATTTGTACTTCTTACTGTGTCGATGGTGATTTTGAGCGAAAGTTATAGTGTTAGCTCTGGTGAGAATAATCCGAAGATTCGACGTGCGGCAATGTCAACAAGCAGCGATTCCGGAAGTAAGGAATCAAAGACAGCCAAAGCCGAGAATGATCGCTGGGAACCAACAATCAAGAGTTTCGAAGATTGGGACAGCAAGAATTCATTTCCACTCGATGGAGTATTGTTTGTCGGCAGCTCCAGCATTCGACTTTGGCCTACACGCGAACGCTTTCCGGAATTTCCAGTGATCAATCGGGGCTTTGGAGGCAGCCATATTTCAAATGTAAATTATTTTGCTCATCGAATTGTATTGCCCTATAAGCCAAGGGTGATAGTATTTTATGCAGGGGATAATGACATCTCAGGCAAGAAAACTCCACAGCGCGTATTCGATGACTACCGGAAATTTGTTAATCTTGTCCACAAAGAGCTTCCGGCAACACGGATTATATTTGTGGGCATTAAGCCGAGCCTGAGTCGCTGGTCACTTTGGCCGCTGATGAATGAAGTTAATTCGATGATAAAGAAATTCTCCGACAAAGATGAACGCCTGTTTGTTTTTGATTCTGCATCCCCATTACTTGGAAGTGACGGCAAGCCGGACGCACGATTTTTTCTAAAAGACAATCTGCACCTGAACAGTAAAGGTTACGATGCGTGGACCAGAGTGCTCAAGCCCATCGTTAAAGAAGCGTTTAAGCTGGAGCCAACCAAATTGTTGGCCGAACACGGGACAGAATCCGGGGGGAAGCGGACATATCTCAATGTGGAATATGTGCCGGGCGGACACGAACGACAAAAGCTGGATATTTACCTGCCCGAACAGGGAACAAATACAAAGCCTTTGCCCGTGATTGTCTGGATACACGGCGGGGCATGGCGTGCCGGCAGCAAAGAGAATTGCCGTTCTAAAGTGTTCCTCAAAAACGGCTATGCGGCTGCGAGTATCAACTATCGTCTCAGTCAGCATGCTACATTCCCGGCGCAGATCGAAGATTGCAAGGCTGCAATTCGCTATCTTCGGGCCAACGCAAAAAGGTATAACATCGATCCGGATCGTATCGGTGTTTGGGGCTCATCGGCCGGAGGGCATCTGGTGGCGCTTTTAGGGACAACCAGCGATATTAAAGATTTCGATAAGGGGCCCAATCTTCATGTTTCAAGCAAGGTCCAGGCTGTGTGCGATTTCTTCGGGCCTACGGACTTCACCAGGATGAGCAACTTTGAGAGCACTATGGATCATGACGCCGCCGACTCGCCTGAGTCGATACTCATTGGAGGTCCTGTTCAGCAAAACAAAGAGGCTTGTAAGCCGGCCAACCCGATTACATACGTCAGCAGAAATGATCCGCCAATCCTGATTGTGCACGGTGACAAAGACCCGCTTGTGCCGCATAATCAGAGCGAGCTTCTGTATGAGGCACTAAAGAAAGCGGATGTGGATGTTAAATTCCACACAGTCAAAGGTGGTGGTCACGGATTTCGAGACGCCCAGGTTGATCGGATGGTCAAGGAGTTTTTCAACAGGCACTTGAAGAAATAGCTCTAATCTTTTATCTGAGAGGCTTCCACCAAAAGCATTTCGTGAAATTGGAAAAAGTTCACAGGTCGTGTGAAGCAAGGCTTTTTAAGCAAGTGCATCGTCCCATCGCTGTTCAAAAGGAATTACGCAGCCCTTGATAAAGCTTTTGCAGCTTCTGAACCCGCTCGGAGCTAATCTTTCTGCAGTATCGGAGGTTCGCGTATTCGAAATACCAGTCTGATATTCTTGTCCAGAACCCACTACCGGAGTCTTGCCGCCGAAGCTGCTGAGAGAAAGCATGTAAAGGTTCATTAAAGTGACGCTGTGAGCCTGCTGCTTTAACTTTGCGATCCATCCCGGTCAGCATCTTGTGCAAAGCCAGAAGCTCCAGGTTTTGCGGCTGGTTCAAGTTTGTTTTATTTTTCGACCTCTTCCGGCTGTATCGTAAGAGGGCCAGGGACAGCCCACCGCCAAGAAGGCTCAACAGCAGGACCAAGCTATTAAGTACGCCAAAGGAATCAAACAACCAGCTAAACACGCCAACAAGGCCATATTGATACAAGGCCTGCAGGAGCAGACCAAGAGAGCCAAAACCGCCACTCATTTGTCCCAGCTCTTCCAAGGCCGGCGCGGCATTCAAATCCTCCCCCGGTGTAGCTTCGACAATAGTCCACTGTTTCTGCTGCTCGTCCCAAGCTTCGACCCAGGCATGGGCATCCATATTCCGCGCAATCCAAGATTCACCATTCTCATCTTTAGTAGTTACGAAGAAACCCGTAACGTATCGAGTTGGTACGTCTGCAAGACGCAGCAGAATCGCAGCACCGGAAGCAAAATACTCGCAATATCCCGTTGATTCCTCTAACAGAAAGTGGGTGAGCTTGTCCCGTCCTGGCGGGATGTCCAGCCCGAGCACATAGGTGTAATTCGAGCGAAAGTAGCTAATGACAGCATTGATTTTTTCGGTCGTGGTGGTACATCCTGCGAAAATTCTTCCTGCCAGCTCATGTATCCGCGGATCAAGATCATTCGGTATATTCAGCATCCCGGTCGGCGGCTTTTGATAAGCTGATTTCGTGTAGGCAATACGGTAAACGAGATCGTTCCGAAAGTTCGGATTATAAACAATACCGTCGTCGTCCCGCATCAACACATTAAGCGGTGCCTCGATAAAAGAAGTCCCCAGCGTTGTGAACATAGTATCATCGAACCGAGATTGATGCCGGACAATCATATACTTACACAAGGAAGTGTCTGTCTTGTTTATGCTGAAGATATTCGTTCTGCCTACGAAATACATTCCGAACGGCATATTTTTTGGTTCGGGGAAGATCGCCTCCTGGTGAGACAGGTCGTACCATTCGGATTGAAGATAGACATCAAATGCCCTGGCCCTCAAGTAGCCCGGACTTACGTCACTCGATATGCTCAACACGGGCGTTGGATCCAGCTCTCCCTTGATTAAAAGCACACTCGACAGCTTGCCGCTGGTGGAAAATCCCACACGTGACATACCCTCTGATGTACTTCCCAGAGCGGTTCCTCCGCCCCAGAATAATACCGGAAGATTGAGAACCTCTACATGGCGATATAGTATCGAACTCATTATCCAGCCGCCGTTAACTGTGACGATCACTACCAGGGCAAAAGCAAGCCAGCGGGACATGCACCGCAGGCGTCCGGGAACGTGCCTGTCCATCGAACCATTGGCGGACGCTGCATAAAGCACAACAAGAATAACCGACAGCAGCTCTGAGAGCCGAAATGTGATGTGCATATCATTAAGTAAAAGGACTTGTCCGGCGGATATCGTGACGGCTACGTGAAACAAACCCAGCGAAGAAGGGAGCTGGTCGGGTCTGCCAAGAAACAGTATGAGGATCATTGAAGCCAGGAAGTAGCGGGCTATTGTCTGCCAGGCGACAACCTCGGCTTGTACGGAAGTTACGCGGTGGAATGAGCCGGCATATCTGTAGTGAATTGAAAACATAACCGCCAGGAAAAGCAGAAGTAATGATGTTATAACACGTCTTTCCGGCTTGATATCCCATGTAAAACGCCGTTGTAAACCCAGCAGCCCCAACATACAAAGTATAGTCGGATACGCAATATCACCAGAGACCAGCCCGGTAAGCAGCGAGCTTGTCAGTACTATAATTATAGCGATGGCTTTTTGCGTCTTCATAAACTTTTTACTTGCCCCGTCAATATTTCATCAGGAGACAGGTACCGGACATTTCCATTCCAGCTCATATTGTCATCATCCACATGCATTTGGTCTGGTTCTCCTATCAGCAGAACATTACAATGGCAGCCGGCCCGATTGGCCAGCTCGAGCAAATGCCGGTATGCCTTGTTCAGCCTCAATAGAATAAAAAATACTTCAGAGATTCGAGCGAACTGACTTATTAATACCGGTGATATCTTTTCGAGTGAATATCCTTTAGATGGTTCGGCTCCCGCCAGAATATCATGTATCTTATCGAGGCGTATCATTCTGGATAAAGTAGTGAGCTGATAAATATCGATACCGGCAAGAAGAACATCAATTAGACTGTCATTGTTGATTGTGAAAGCCACCGAAGCACAAAGAGATACTGCGGCTTCGAGTTTCTTATTTACGTTCGAGCTTGACAACGGGAATTCTGAAATGCAGGTATCCAATATCAGTGCAGTTCGCTTGTCAAAATCATCGTGGTACTCCTTTGTGGCCGGCACAGAAAGGCGAGCCCAGGCACGGGCGTCAATTCTTCGAGGGGAATCACCCGGTAAAAAAGGACGGTTCCCGGCGTATTCAGGGAAAGCACTCCTTTGGCCGGCGAGCCTTGCGCCGCCAACACAAACATTTTGACTCAGGCCAATGGGTGATAATTGGAGCCGGTAAAAAACCGGCAGAACGACAAGAGTCTCCCGGTCTTCATATGATATGCCAAAATTAAACAAGTTAAATGGAAAGCCGGACTGGCAAATCGGCCTTTTGATTTTGTAATAGCCACGCCGGGCTGGTCGTATCTCAACAGTCACTTCGATAGTCTCGCCGGGACCAAGCCGGGGAATCATTTGAGCACTTGAGAGTTGTTTAATCTCTTCAGACAAAGCACTAAAAACCACACAGAGATTATAGGCAGGCAGGCGCGAAGTGTTCTTGAGAATATAAGTGAACATTGTTGTCTGTCCTACGATGACACGTTCAGGCAGATTACCGTCTATCTGGATTTTGGGCCGTAGAACAAAACCGACCACTAAAGCCATTAGCATAATCGCCACCAGAGCCGAAAGTATTCCAAAGGCAGGAACAATCAGAGCCGCTAATGCGACAAAGAAAGTACCTCGCAGAATTACCTTGCCGGTATCCGTAAAACCAAGATGTAATCTACCATCGTTTTTTTTCATCGTGGCAGCCGCCTCTTCAAACGGGTACTTTGATACGGCCGACAATGTCCGTTACAATCTGCCTGGCAGTAGTTCCGCCGTGGAGTGATTTAGAGGTCAAAATAATGCGATGCGGCAATACGTGCGGAACAAGCCACAATATATCATCGGGAATGACAAAATCCCGCTTTTGGAAATATGCTCGGGCACGAGCCGCCCGTGACATCATCAAGGTCCCGCGGGTGCTGATACCTAACCGAAGACGATTATCATTGCGAGTAGCATGCACGATTTCAACAATATACTCCAGAATACTATCATCGATGTGAACGTCGGTCACCTCTTTCTGTATCTGCCGGACCTGCTCAAGCTGAAGTACAGGCTTTATTCTTTCGAGTGGTTCGTTATGGGCATGCGACTTGAGAATATCAATCTCGACTTCAACAGACGGATAACCTATGGCAAGGCGAACCAGGAAGCGGTCAAGCTGGGCTTCAGGCAATGGATAAGTGCCGTGGAACTCAATGGGATTCTCCGTGGCAATGACCATAAACGGTTTCGTCAGTGGATAACGCTGGCCTTCAATCGTAGCCTGGTTCTCATTCATTGCCTCCAGCAGGGCCGACTGAGTTCTGGGTGAAGCTCGGTTAATCTCATCTGCAAGAAGGATATTGCAGAAAATCGGGCCGGAATTGAACTTGAAGTCCCCGTTAATCGGATTGTAGATAGAAGAGCCGAGAATATCCGCAGGCAATAGATCGGGTGTGAATTGTATCCGGCGAAATTTGGCATCAATGCTTTGGGCCAATGCTTTGGCCAGGGTCGTCTTGCCGACACCGGGTACATCTTCAATCAGGACAGAGCCTCCTGCCAACAGGGATACAATCATAACATCTATACAATCGCTTTTACCGTAGATAACACTTTGAAGATTTTCCTTTAAAGGCTCCAATAGTGGATTTTCAATTTGTGTAGTAGTCAATTCCTTTTCTCCGAAAATACAGTCCAATTACACTATAAGCTCAGGAATTGTATTATAAATATATACGCATCGATTGTAAATTAAGTTCTCTTTTAGTCCGTATAAAAAAGAAACATGGTAGTAAAATCAACTCAAAATTGGTATCTTGATAGATAACTGATTCAGAGTTGTCTAAATTTAAATGCAATCAGGTTTTTAGTATCAAGAAACGAGAAACTTCGAATTAACTTTACAGGAGGCCGGCCCATGACCCGTCAACGCAAACATACGATTATTGGTATAATTCTGATATTTGCCATATGTAATCTCGCCGCTGATTCAGGGAAAGCACAAATTATAAAAGTTCAATCACCCAATAACAAAATAACTGCAACCGTCCGTTTATCCGGCTCCGGACAGGCAAGAAATCCCAACAAAAAAGTACAACTGGAATATAAAGTCGATCACTCCGGCAAAGAAGTAATTTCGTACTCCCCCCTCGGTATCATTCGTACCGACCAAAAATTTACAGATAACCTGAAATTCATTGATGCTGTCAGTAGTCCCATAGTCGATGAAACCTACACCATGCCGCATGGTAAACGTCGTATTTGCCACAACTATTACGCTGAATCAACAATTAAACTCCGGAACAATAACGGCGCCAACCTCGAAGTTATCGTTCGAGCATATAATGATGGAGCAGCCTTGCGTTATCGCTTCCCCGAAAGCAGCGACAAGACATATACCATAACTAAAGAGCTTACAGGCTTTCAGCTCCCGGCCAATGGTAAAGTCTGGCTTCATCCTTTTGACAAAGCCACCAAGTACAGCCCAGCTTATGAAACTTATTACTTCGACGGCATATCCGCCGGCACATCCTCACCCAATAAGGAAGGCTGGGCCTTTCCGGTTCTTTTCCAAAATGCGGACTCTTCCCGCTGGGGCCTCATCACCGAAGCCGCCCTCGATCCGACCTATTGCGGCTGCCGGTTAGAGCAAAACGCCCCTAAAGGTCTCTACCACATCCGCTTCCCCAATGAAGGTGAAGGAAACAACACCGGCCAAATCAACCCATCCTCGAAATTGCCATGGGCTACGCCCTGGCGCGTTATCATCCTCGGTGACAGCCTTGCTCCTATCGTTGAATCCACTCTCGTTACCAATCTTAATCCGCCCTCCATCATTGAAGATACTTCGTGGATCAAACCCGGCCGGGCTTCATGGAGTTGGCTCTTTGATCACGACAGCCCACAGGACCACGACAAGCTCTGCAAGTGGATCGACCTTGCCGCCGAAATGGGATGGGAATACTCGCTCATCGATGCCAACTGGACCATTATGAAAAACGGCACTATCCACGACCTCATAGCCTATGCCAAAGCAAAAGGCGTCGGTTTGCTCCTCTGGTATAACTCCGGCGGGCCACACAATATCGTCACTGAAAAGCCCCGCGGTACCATGTTCTTAAAAGATGTACGCCGCTTCGAATTCGCTATGCTGAAAAAATGGGGCATCAAGGGTGTAAAGATCGATTTTTTCCAGTCCGACAAGCAAAACGTCATCCAGCTTTACCACGATATTCTCAAAGATGCAGCCGACTACCAGATTATGGTAAACTTTCACGGCTGCACCCTGCCCCGCGGCTGGTCCCGCACCTATCCCCACCTGATGTCTATGGAAGCTGTGAAAGGCGAGGAATGCTACAGCTTCGATAAACTTTACCCAAAAATGGCCCTTACTCATAATACAATCATTCCTTTCACGCGCAATGTTGTCGGCCCTATGGACTACACTCCGGTAATGTTCTGGGACAATGTTTATCCCCACTTGACAACCTACGCCCATGAACTCGCACAGGCTGTTGTTTACGAGACCGGCTGGATCCACTTCGCAGACGGTACAAAAGCCTACCTCGAACTGCCTGATGTACCCAAACAATTCCTAAAAGATGTACCTGCGGCATGGGATGACACTAAATTCGTCGAAGGATATCCGGGCAAATATATCTTCATCGCCCGCCGCAAAGGCAATCAATGGTTTCTCGGCGGCCTTACGGGTCAAGACATTACCCGCAAATTCAATCTCGACCTTAGCTTCCTCGGCTCCGGCGTATATAATGCAACCATCATCTGTGACGGCTTCAGACCCCGCACTTTCAAAACATACAACCAATCCTTAACCGCCAATGATAAGCTCAAAATAACCCTGCAAAAATACGGCGGCTTCGCGGCGCAACTCAAACCGTAACGAACCTCACAGCAACGAATGAAAGATTACGAGTATTATCAAAAGCATCAATCACAGGCTATTTGCGGATTACCTTGCTCGTCCCAGCCGCGTTTTTCGTAGTACAGCGCCAGCATTTTTTCGTATTCGTCTTTGTCGCAGACCTTACCGGCCAATGGGCCGCTATGGATGGGAATAAATGTTCGTGCCGGCGGATAGTCGTCGGATTTGGACGCACCAAGTTTAACGTTGATGGCCCGGGTCATATTATATAGATTCTGTGATTTGACCAGCAAATCATTAAGGCTGTATTTCTGGCCTACGACTTCGCTGTAGAGTTCGGCGTAGAAATCTTCGTGGAAACCCAGCTCAATCCAGGGCAGCCGGCACACACCGAACATATCGAACAGTGAGCGGATGTGTTGATGATATATTACCAGATCGACCTTTTCGCCAATACCCCAGTCGGCACCCATTTCAAGCTCCTTGCCTACTGTCCATGCCCGAGTATGATGAGCACCGATATCGCTTGTACCGTAAGCAAGAGCCATAGAGCTTGCACCTCTACAGTCGTAGGCCGACTGCTCAAGGCCTTTGACATGCAGCACGATATCTTTCAGTTGAGGCCAGCGTTCAAGCACACCTTTGGCTCCAAGGGCAAGGGTTGCGCCGATGGACTCGCATTGGGCTATTTGTTCTATAAGCTCCATTATTCGGTCGTCATCACCCCACGTGACCGGTTTGCCATCCAGATCATCAAGCGTTAAAAGGTCCTTTTCATAGCCTTCTATTAAAACACCCAACAGATTTCCTGTGGATATCGTATCGATGCCAAGGTCATCACAGAGATGATTTCCCCGTAAAATAGTTGCAAAGTTATCTATGCCGAGATTAGAGCCGAGCATAGCCGCTGTTTCATATTCGGGCCCTTCGGTAACGGTGCCCGCCCATTTACCTTCTTTGACAAGATTGATATTACCACAGCACATCGGACATCCGAAGCAGGCGGTATTACCAATCTTATGGCTTGCAAGCATCGTCTTGCCGTTGATACTCTTTGACTTTTCCCAATGTGTATCGCGGAAATTATACGTCGGAAGAATTCCCATAACATTAGCATAATCGATTACACCCATCAGCCCCTGCTTTTGCCAGTGATCCATCATATTGTGAGCACCAAGCTCCTTGTACGCCTGCTCGGAAATTTCTATTACTTTATCAATATTATGCACGGGCAAATCCTGCTGCCCTCTCACTGCGATTGCCTTGATATTCTTGCTTCCCATGACCGCCCCAATTCCGGTTCGGCCGGCGTTCCTGCTCCACTCACTGGTTACACACGCAAACCGCACAAGGTTTTCGCCCGCTATGCCGATAGACGCCACCTTCACATCGTGATCTCCAATATTATCTCGAATCCTGCCCTCGGTTTCCAGGTTTCCTTTGCCTTTGAGTTCCGGACACGGCACTATTGAAACGAGATTATCATCGATAAACACATAACTCAGCTCCGGGGCCTTTCCAACAATTGTGACGGCATCGTAACCGGCCTGCCGTAATTCGACACCAAAACCGCCACCCATGCTCGAATCTCCGAACAATCCGGTAGCAGGTGAAATTGACGCAAAGGAATTTTTTCCCGAACTCGGCAGGTAAACGCCGGTCAGCGGCCCTGCGGCCACTACGAGCATGTTCTCCGGCCCGAGCGGATCCACCCGGCCATTATTTTTTGCAAGATTGTCCCACAAGAGCTTTATAGCAAAACCTCTTCCACCTATGAAGCTTTCGATAAACTCATCATCGACAGCTTCGGTCCTGCTGGTGCCGCCGGTCATATCAATATGCAGTATCTTTCTGAAATATCCGCCCTTATGCTGTTTCATTATTCGCCCCCCGTTCTGTCGCGGCCTTCAGCGGCGTTGTTGTCGGCATAGTGCAGGCGTTTAGGCTCGCCCTCTTCAATGTACTCTATCTCTTTCATGTGAGTATATGAAAGGACATTGTTAAGCCGATGAGCCTGACCAAATACGTGCTCCGGCATAAACAATATCGCACCCGTCGGACACATCTTGACGCATTGCGGCTCGCCACTGTCCTCGCACAGGTCGCATTTCAAAGGTACGTCAATATCGGTATGAACATACATGGCTCCAAAAGGACAGGCGTCCACACATGCGTGACAGCCAATGCAGCCATCCTCATGTATCTTAACCACACCATTCTGTCGATATATCACATTGGTCGGACACGCGGAAAGACACTTGGCATCTTTACACTGATTGCATACCACCGGCATACGCACTACCGGATGCGGATATATAGTAGTTACTCGTATCCTGGCTTTTTTCGGATTGTTTATCTTTTGCCTGTGTATGGCGCAGGCCATCTCACAAACCCGACAGCCGGAACATTTTTCCGGCACTACTGCAATTTTGCGTCGCATAAATTACTCCTTCAAGATCAATAAACGCAGAGTACACAAGCACATACGTGCCCTGAATTGTACTAACACCTTATCATATAGCTGATAATAAATCAAGGATTTACGATAATTCCAGGACGGAAAAGCTCCCGATTAATAACAGCCGGAAAAGATGCCGCCCAGAACAGGACTTGAAGATTCTAAAATAGAAGGGGCAGAAATATAGTAAGATTATTCAAAATAGTAAAGAGGTGAAATATGAATATGAATATATATATAATAGTGTTTGTAATGTATAATTGATTATACCGATTGCCTCAGGATTTTTTATTGAATTTTAATAAATATGGAGAGCCCTAATGGCAGTTACACAACCGAGCACCGGACTACCGGCCTTAGATAAAATACTCCATGGCATCAGGCCGGGAGACAATGTTGTATGGCAGGTGGATTCTATTGACGACTATCTGCCTTTTGTAGAGCCTTTTGTAGCCGGCGCACAAAGCGAAGGACGGAATATTGTTTACTTTCGTTTTGCACAGCATGAAGAGCTTGTATCAAAAGATTCAGGTGCCCGTATATATCATCTCAATCCCGCAACAGGATTTGAAATTTTCATCACTAAAATTCATGAGGTCATTGAGCAGACGGGGCGGGATGCGTGTTATGTTTTTGATTCCCTTTCGGAACTTGCAATAGAGTGCTTCAGCGAGCGTATGCTTGGAAACTTCTTTAGGCTTACATGCCCTTATCTTTATGAGCTTGAAACTGTTGCCTATTTTGCCGTACTGAGAAATTATCATTCTTATCATGCCGCTTTGCCAATCTCAGAAACAACGCAGCTTCTTCTGGATATTTATAGATACGAAGATAAAATGTACGTTTATCCCCTTAAGGTTCACGGGCGGCATTCTTCGACAATGTTCATGCTTCATGTTCGGGATGGCGATGAATTTACTCCGGTCACAGACAGCACTGCCATTTCAAATATATTAACATCCACACCCTGGCCCGGATTACAGTCCGCATCCTACCGAATGGTCGGCATGTGGGACCGCAGATTTATACAGGCGGAAGAATTACTGGAGTCATATAATAATGGCGAATGTTCCGCCCGGACAGTTGACACAATGTTCCATCGCCAGCTAAAGCAGTTGATATCACGCGATGAGCGAATCCTTGCCCTTGCTGAAAAGTATCTAACTCTGCCGGATCTTATCTATTTCTGGAAACGTCTAATTGGTTCCGGAATGATAGGCGGAAAAGCCGTAGGCATGCTTATCGCCCGCGCTATTCTCAAGAAGACTAATCCTCGCTGGGCAGCGTTGCTTGAGTCAGTAGATTCCTTTTTTATCGGCTCGGATATTTTTTACTCTTTTCTTGTTGAGAATAACTGCTGGTCCATACGGCAGAATCAGAAAAATCCTGCCACTTTACTTGACGGGGCCGAGGAGGCACGGCAACGGATACTTGATGGCGATTTTCCGGGTTATATTGTCACCCGATTTTCAGATATGCTTAACTACTTCGGGCAGTCCCCAATTATTGTCCGCTCAAGCAGCTTGCTGGAAGATAATTTCGGTAATGCCTTTTCAGGCAAGTACGAAAGTGTTTTCTGTGCCAATCAGGGAACACATCAAAAACGCCTGGAAGAATTTATGAACGCCGTGCGGTTTATTTATGCCAGTACCATGAGTGAAAAAGCACTTACTTATCGTGCCCAGCGAAATGTTCTGGATCAGGACGAACAAATGGCCTTGCTTGTCCAAAGAGTGTCGGGCAAGCCGTACGGAAAGTTTTTTCTGCCCCAGCTCGCCGGGGTCGGTCTATCCTATAATCCTTATGTCTGGGACGAAGGTATTAATCCTGAAGCGGGAGCGTTGAGACTGGTGTTTGGATTGGGTACAAGGGCCGTAAACCGGTCCGATGACGATTATACTCGCCTGGTCGCTCTAAACGCACCCGGCAAACACCCACAGGCGGGTTTTGATGAAGTGGCCCGATACGCCCAAAAAAAGGTGGATATACT
>CAZIAN010000070.1:0-11963 GCA_964537355.1 uncultured Pirellulales bacterium
GTCTCGAACGGCGTTACCACAAATTGCAATTCCGCCCAGATCGTCATGCTCAAACAAAACGAACGATGCCTCAGCGATATTCTCTACGACAGCGGCTATTTTCTCGGCTACCTTGGCAAGTGGCACTTAGACAAGCCGCACGAGCCGTATGTCGGGCGCCGAAGAGGCCGCGTAGGTGACCCGGGCGGCGGCATCGTCTGGGATGAGTTCATACCCGCCAACCGTCGTCACGGCTTTGAATTCTGGCACGCTTACAACTGCAGGGACCAGCACCTTAATCCCCGATACTGGACAAAAGACTCCAAACGCACAGAACCGGTATATTTCAACGAATGGTCAACCAAACACGAAGCCGATGTCGCCATTGAGTTCATCAAAAATCCGCAAAACAAGTATCGCCGGGCAGATAAACCTTTCGCCCTATTCATTGCCCCGAACCCGCCGCATACTCCTTTTGAACAGGTACCGCAAAAGTATGTGGACATGTACGAGGGCAAGACTTATAAGGACCTACTCAATCGTCCCAATGTTGACCTTAATAATCCCCATCCTCAGGCAAAAGCCCACGTCAAAAATTATTTTGCCGCGGTAACCGGCACCGATGAGCAGTTTGGCCGAATCCTTGATGCCTTAAAAGAAAAAGGCCTCGAAGACAACACCATCGTTGTTTTTACAGCGGACCACGGCGAGATGATGGGCTCTCACAATCGAATGCACAAAAGCGTTTCTTATGAAGAGTCTATCGGAATCCCCTTCATAATTCGTTGGCCCGGAAAAATCCCCGCACGCAGGGATAACCTGCTATTGACACCTTCTGACATTATGCCCAGTTTACTAAGTTTAATGGGATTGTCTGACCTCATACCCCATGATGTCGAGGGCACCGATTATTCTTCGATCATGCTGGGCAAAAAAGGCAAAAGACCGACCTCAGCCCTGTATCTCAACTGTTCCGGCCGGCTTGGCGGTCCAAGAGGCCTGCGCACGCATAGATATACTTTTACTATCACTCCAACTGAAAACCGAACCAAAGAGATTCTCCTATTCGACAATATTGCGGATCCTTACCAGCTCACCAACATCGCCCAAAACAATCCCAAAATAGTCTATAAATTAACCGCCGAACTCAAACGCTGGCTCAAAAAAACAAACGACCCTTGGCAAGCATAAACATTCTTACCCCAATTTGAATCGTCCATTTGTCATTCCTGCGAAAGCTCCGAATCCAGAGCCGCGACAGTAATGGAGCGGCAAAAAACTGTCATTGCGAAGGAGCCGTAGGCGACTGCGGCAATCTTCGTTCCTAATCCTCTAAACGCTATACGCTAAACACCGTACGCTTTAAACTACTCGCAATACGCAATACGAATTGTCATTGCGTGAAGGCTGCATGTTTACTCTTGTCCTTCATCCAGGGACATGACTCCTTCTGGGGGCATCCTTTGCATCCATATTTGGTCGAAACCAGCGGCAGAATCACAAACGCATCAAGGGAAAATACAACCAGTAAAATCAAAAGAGTCCAGGAGAAGCTGCGTATGACAAAAGGCACGCCGACTAATATCGGTATGAACCACAAAGGTACAATCACTGGTATATGCTTCTTGAATTTTTCTCTAAAAAACTCGATGGGCTTCTTTTTTCGAAACTTTGCAGCTATCCGGCCATATCCGCAGGGACAGGATTTCGTATTCCAATACTTGCAGTAGGGACATACGAATATCATAATCCATACGGTGCCCATTATGCCGTACAACAGAAAACCACTCGCAGTTATTACTCCCCAGGCCGTCCCGCCAAGAGCCGCGCCCAAAACAATCGTACCCAGTACCGTCATAGCAATGTATGGAATATTGTGGAAAAGCTCCTGGGCAGGCGAGTACTCATGTAAAAATACGTCGTCTTTATGCCCCGAATTGTCTGATATTTCTTTGTCCAACAATATAATTTCTCCGAAAACATATGCAGTTGTCTCACTTAAGAAAATTATATTATTATAATCGGTCTTAGCGAGCGTTTTTTACTTTAATATCTTACATCATTAAAACATCCGCATTAATCACAATAATTCACCCCTTAGGGGTCAATCATCAATTATCTTTAATCAATCGCTTATTGGCCAGCCGCCGTAGGCATTGATTGTTCAGTCAGTAATCTTATAAGATTACCCCTTAGGAATAGAAATAGTGCTGTGTGAACCTAACGATTGTCTTTTCCCGTTTCACCCATCGCTGCAAAATGTTCAAGTAGAAGTCGATGAATGAAAATATAGCCTCCGCCAACTCTTTGCAGAAAGTTAAGTCGGCTTGCATAATTAAGAAAACGTGCGTACTTTACGGGGGTTTGTCTGGTCAAGTAAAGTATCGAACGAAGAATGTAGTGCTTCAGCACATCCACCCCGCCAAGCAGCAGAGCGGAAATAGAGAAAAACGACATACCCAGGAAGAAACTAAATACTTCTCCTTTCGAATCGCCTCCTTCGAAATTCCACTGTGGACCTAACAACGTGCTGTCCGGTATAAACAAGGCCAAAATCCCCCACATCGTCAGAGCATAAATGGCCCAGCTTAAAGATCCCACTTTGAGAACGTTTTTAATTGAAAGTATAATCCCCTGATTGGGCACAGTTTTTGTTTCTAAGATTCGATACTGAATTCCAATTGCGACCGCACCCGTCTCTACGGCCATAATCAGACATGCCAAAAGAAACACTATGCGTGGATCAGATATTAATTTAGGAGCGAATGTTGAGCGGGGTGACGGCCAATACAAAAGCCACAAACACCAAATAAGCAAACCGGGGACAAATCCACAAATGCAGCCCTTTAATGTACCTGACCATGACCAGCCAACGGCTTCAGCCGTTCGAATATCCCAGGCAAAACTACGTTTACTCCCTACCATTCCTATCAGCACCACTCCGATCACTCCGCTGATGGCAGGCAAAATCAGCGGAGAGTGGGAACTTTTTATTAGTTCGTACGTCGGAGGAGATCCCTTATACGTCAAGGGGACACCCTTCCAAAGGCCCCCTGCGTATCCTATAACCGCCCAAATCGCAAACCAGGCAAAACCATACATCAAAATGTTTATTATGACTTGCCTGGTTACGAATGTTTTCTTTGTTTGCACCGGTTTCGTGCCAAGACGTAGTTTATAAGTTATTAGATCTATTATTCCTATACTCACAATCCAGGCAATACATCCAATCACCCACACTAACAGTCCAATTCTATCCGCAAGCGGTCTGGCAACATCAGGACTTAGCTTTCCCCATGCATACCATCCTATTACATGTATTATGGAAGCTAAGAATCCGAAAACCAGACTGAAGATAAAAAGATAACACCAGCGATGTCTCCGACTCTGTAACCAGTTTGGTTGCATCCCCTCAATTAAAAATACCGTTTGACTGTGTTGGGTCATTCTTCGGGCCAGCCATGATAGCCAAAAAAGCGTCTTTTCTCTTGGATAAGATTTTTGGGCCTTTCCCTTTCGCTTGAACATAGCGTCTATATAAGTCTCGAATAGATATTTCCGGCGTGTTTCAATATTGTCGGTTTCCTGGCCCGAAAAAGCCTGAGTGAGAAAACCCTTTGGCGCCAGACTATAGGCCATACTCATGATGCTGAGCATTAACGGGAACTGGGCTTGATTTCTCAAAACAGGATCATCTTGCAGAGTGGCTTGTAAAGCAGCTAATTCGGAGCCGGCTCTCGACAAATAGTTGCTGATTTGAGTATCTGTAAGAGGCTTGAGGAGAATGGCTGCATGCAGTTCCAGACGCACGGGAAGTTGAGAGTATTCTTCAAGACGGCTGGTCACAACCACACCGGGCAGACCATAATCTCGGGCAAAAGCGTTAATGGCCTCAACACATGCTGAACGATTAACTGAGTTAACTTCATCAAGGCCATCGAGAAGAAGTAAAAGCCGATTCTCTTCTAACCAGGTGTGAGTGAATTTTGCAGGTATTTTGTATTTATCCCTGATTTCGTCGATCAGCCAATCAAAGAAAGTCTCGCGTGGTTTATTCCAGGTTGACAGATTAATAACTACCGGAAAGGGCTGGTTTGGATCACTCTCGGCGCGGGCGATGAGATCGCGAGCGAGTTCAAGCAGGGTAATAGTCTTGCCGGAACCGGGTACACCAAGGATAAGAAGAGCTCGTCCCAGTTCATCGAACACATCCAGGATTTTCTTATTCGATCCAAGGAGCCGGCTTCTCGCGTCTGGAAGCCCTACGACTTTTTCCCATGGATTTTCCACCACATCCGGCAGCACCTCTTTGTCCAGGTCGAGTGGAGGCTTGACAGGCACAGACCTGTCTAATACCCCCTCAATCCAGAATTGCTTCACTTTCTCCAGCAGGATCAATAGTTTACGATGTTCTTTTGCTTCGATATCAGGGAGGGTATAAACAATTTTTATATCGTGAATGTCTATATCGCGCGCTGTGACGTCTTTAAGATCAACTGCAGGATGACCAAGGCCGGGGCCACCTGCAGCATCTAAGGGTTTGATGATTCGCCAGCCTCACCCGCATTAACCTCTCCAATGTCGATTCCTCCTTCGAATTCGCTCTTTTTGACCCTGACGCCGGTACCAGAGGTGGTGACTTTTTTTATGTCAAGATAGGCTGCTTTGACCTCTTCGAGATCAACACCTATGACATCTGCAGTCGCCTTGTCATGCCTTGCAACGGCATCAATCAGCACCTTGGCAAGGTCTAATAATTCCTGATCTCCGGTCGCTCCGGCATCGACCAGATCTTCAGCCACGGATTCACGTTTGCTCAGCGACTCAGGCTTGTTCTCAATTGGTTGCAGATCGACACGACTGTACTTTCGCTGAATCATGCTCTTTAGACCGGCATAGGCGTCCTTTATCGCCTTTTCAGCGGTAGGCTTTAAACCGGCGGCAACGCCGGTAGCTAATGCTGAGACTATAATACCGATGGGGTCCATAATTTTCAACTCCTTACTTAGGGTTCATCATTTCAAAGAAAGCTCACAACTGAGCCACTATGCGGCAGAGTCTTTGCCGGAATTTCGAATATACACTTCACTTGAAGATTCCCTCAAGCTGATATCCCATTTAACTCTCTTTCTTAATAATGCCCAACATATTATACAACACCTTTTCTTAATCAAACGGAGCTAATTTTATTAAATGTAACTTTTGGTGTAAATCAATAGTAGAAATTTCCGCACCTGCTGATTCTATTATGGTAGAGATTGTTGCCTTAGGCAAGCAAAAATAAATCAATTTTAACCACGGCCTGCCAGAATAGCCCTCTACAAAACGCTCTACGCTACCCGCTATTTTCCCCTCATCCCCGCCCCAACAGATCTGCCGGCATCTTAGAGCCTATCCGGATAAGCGTCTCGTTATGAGTCCGAGCGAAAAGTTCGAGGCCAAGGCGGCAGGTCAAATAGGATCGGAGACGTGGTTTTCGCTACGTTGAGAACGTTTTTGGCCGACAACACAGGCATCGGACTTTGCAGCCGGCCGCAATAGAGAGGGGTATTTGGATACACTCAATTATGCAAAACAAAGCCAAAGTCAAGTAGGCAAAAAATAACGTAAGCTCTTTTTCGACAAGTAAATACGAGTAATGTAACATTTGGTGATTCAGACAAAACAAAGCCAAACAAACCCAATTATTCATTACTTAAATGCCAGAGCCCCAGTTGGGCATGCATTTACACATTGTTTTGCGGACTTCTTGAGAGCTTCAGCCATGGAACGGTCAAAAGGCACAGCCACCCGAACATCAAAGCCCCGGCCGACAAAGGTCAATCCAAGCTCTTCCCCCGCCTTTACAGCAGTTTGTACACAAAGACCACAATCTATACACTTACCTGCCTCATAAATGACATCCGGATGTTGAAGCTGTTGAGTAAATATCCGGCGCTGGCTTTTATACCGGCTGGCCGTGGCTTCATGCCCCTGGGCATATTGCTTCAATTTACAAACATCAGCCTTTCGGCAATCACAATGCATACAGCGCACTGCCTCTTTGGATGCCTCATTATCAGTGAAAGCTCCATCTTCCCCCGTAGGTTCCAACCGCCCTGCTTTGTCGCAACTGATAAGGAATTTCTCAATCTCTGCGTTCAGAAGCTTACCAATACGCGTATTAAATTCCTTAATCGGCCCGCTCACTTGTTGTCCGGACAAATATTGACCGATAGAGACTGCCGCCTCTTTGCCGTCCGCCACCGCCCGCACCGTGAGTTTCCGCTGATGAACCGCATCTCCGCCGGCGAATACACCCGGAATATTCGTCTGGTAAGTTTTACCGTCTATTTTGATGCCCTTGCCGCCTTCCTCAAGACCAAGCAGCTTTGCGTCTTCTGGTTTTACCTGACCAATCGCAACAAACACGGCGTCAAAATCTCTCCGCAAATCATCCATGGACAAATCAGTACCTATTCGAATGCCGTTCTTAAATTCAACATTCAGCTTCTCAATCAAGGAAATCTCTTTATCCAGCACGTCTCTCGGCAGCTCTTGTTCCGGAACACCATATTGCAGCATTCCTCCGGGCTTTTCACGCTCATCAAAAACCGTACAAGAGAATCCTGCCTGTTGGAGATAATATGCAGCGGCCAAACCGGCAGGCCCAGCCCCAACAATAGCTACGCGTTTATCACGAGCGGATTTGCATTGCGGCATATATGGCTTTGCAGACTGCAAGTCAACGTCGGCAACATAGCGTTTCAAAAGGCAAATCGAAACTGGCTCATCATACCCCCCCCGCCTGCAACCCCGCTCGCACGGCTTCGGACAAATCCGTCCCAACACCGCAGGCAATGCGATATCCTTCTTGACGGTTTCAATTGCATCACGCAGCTTACCGGCCGCAATCTGGCGAATCATCAACGGAATATTCATGCCCGCAGGGCATATCACCTGGCAGGGCCCAAGACAATCGCCCAGATGGTCGCTCAAAAGCAATTCCAAAGCAGCTTTTCTCGCCTGATAGACCGGCTCGGAACTGCTCTCGACACGCATACTCTCGGTGGCAACAGTTCCGCAGGCAGGCACAAGAGAAGCAACACCCTCGATTTTAACCACACACACCATGCAACTGGTCGAAGGCTTATAATCTTTCAGGAAACACATTGTCGGAATTTCAATGCCAAGCTTCCCGGCTGCATCGAGAATCGTTGCGCCTTTATTAACTTCAACTTCACGATTATCTATGAACAATTTCGGCATTGTTTACTGAACCTTAACGGCGTCAACCGGACACACATTTTTACATGTACCGCAGCGAATACACTTCTCGGAATCAATTTCGTGTTTCTCATAGGGCTTCATTTCAATAGCATCGACCGGGCAATGCTGTGCGCACAAACTGCAGCCGATGCAATCATCCGTTACCGAATACGTAATAAGAGCCGTGCATTTCCCAACAGGGCAGCGTTTCTCGATATGAGCTTCGTATTCATCCCGGAAATATTTGATGGTCGAAAGTACCGGATTCGGTGCCGTTTTGCCAAGCCCGCACAGACTCGACTTCTGAACCATTTGTGCAAGATTTTCAAGCTCTTCGATATCGGTCTTTTTTCCCTCTCCGCCACACAATCGTTCGAGAATATCCAGCATGCGGCGAGTACCTATTCTACAGAAAGTACATTTACCACAGGATTGATTTTGCGTAAATTCCAGAAAATATCGTGCGATATCCACCATACAATCGGTTTCATCAAGTACCACCAGACCACCCGACCCCATCATCGCCCCAACATCTTTCAGCGCTTCAAAGTCAACCGGAATATGCGCAAGGTTGGCCGGTACACACCCCCCTGACGGCCCTCCAACCTGGACTGCTTTTAGACGTAACTGGCCTGCAATGCCGCCGCCAATATCATGTACAATTTGTTGCATTGTAATACCCATCGGCACTTCAATAAGGCCGACCCTCTCTATTTTCCCTGCCAGCGCGAAAACTTTTGTTCCTTTACTACTGGCAGTACCATACTTTGCAAACGTACCGGAGCCGTTTCGTATTATCCAGGAAACAGCGGCATATGTTTCGACATTATTAATAAGTGTCGGTTTGCTCCAAAGTCCACTTTCTGCCGGAAACGGCGGCCGCAATCGGGGCATGCCCCGTCGTCCTTCAATGCTCGCCATAAGCGCAGTTTCTTCTCCACATACAAAAGCTCCGGCGCCGGCTACAATCCTGAGATGCAATGAAAAATCAGTACCAAGTATATTATTACCAAGAAAACCACGCTGCTCGCAGAATTCTATAGCCTTACTAACCCTTTCCATAGCAAGCGGATACTCTGCACGAATGTAGAAATAACCTTCATTTGCGCCTACCGTATATGCGGCTATTGTCATACCTTCAATTATACGATACGGATAGGACTCCATCAGCATCCTGTCCATAAAAGCGCCGGGATCGCCCTCATCACCATTACACACAACATATTTTTTGTCTGAGTCGTAGTTTCTTACAGCAGACCATTTGCGATATGTCGGAAAGCCGGCACCACCTCGACCACGAAGTCCACTTATTTCAATTTCTGAGATAATTTCATCAGGGCTCATCCGGCTTACACATTTTTGTAGCGCCTTGAATCCATCATTATGAATATATTCATCAATGTCAGCAGGGTCAATTTGCCCGCAGAGGTCGGTGGCAATATGTAATTGTTTATTCAGAAAGTCGGCTACAGGTTTATCTCGTACATCTATCGAATGGCGGGTAACGGGCTCCGATGCCTTGTCGGTTAGTATCCTGTCCAGCATTGTAGAGACGGTGTTTTTGATTTTCCACCCCATTTGTTTAGGCCTAAAATGCCTTAATACAATGGCTTTGGCATCTTCAGGCTGAACTCTTGCATAAAGAAAAGACTTGCTATCAGGCAATACCACTTCCACGAGCGGTGTTTGGTGGCACATACCGACGCAACCAACACGCTTTATTACCAGCCGGACACCTGTTTGAGCTAAGGTCTCTTCCAAAGCCTGCCGCACTTTATCACTGCCGCGGGCGATACAGCATGAACCCAGACCGAGGCGAATCTCGCCGCGTGATTGTGATTCTTTCTCCGGATGTTTCTTTGCCGTCAATTGCCGGCTTGCCCTGGTTTGCTCATATCTCAGAAAATCACTGATTACCGTCGGGATGGTATCGGGAGTCAGATGCCCATAAGTTACTTTATCTATCTGTACAGCCGGCGCTAATGTGCAACATCCCAAACATGCAATTCTTTCAACGGTAAATAGTTTCTTCGAATCCGTATCATCCCCCTTAGGAATTCTCAAATGTCGCAGAAACGCATCATATACACGGTCCGCACCTTTTACATGGCAGGCAGTGCCGATACAAACGTTAATTATGTGACGTCCAACCGGACGATGTCTAAACTGGTTATAGAAGGTCGAAACACCTGTAATTGAAGCAGGAGTAATCTGTGTCAAGTTACAGACCCGTTCAAGAGCTTCTTCTGGCAAATAGCCAAAGTGCCCCTGTACAGCCTGCAATAGTTCAAGGACTTTTTCTTCTCCGGTGCCGATTTTCTCGACAGCCTGGTCCACAAATGTTAGATCCAATTCACTCATAAAGTCTTATTCGGAAGCATTATTTCCTATGCAATACAGATTCTCCAGGCCCCTGATAAAGATACGACCATCTACAAAAGCCGGCGACGCATAACATTTCTCGCCAAGTTCACATCTGGTTAATTCCTTATATTCGGGCCCGACCTGAATGATTAACATTGCACCTTTCTCAGCCAGAAGATATAGCTTATCCCCGACCAGAGTCGGTGAAGCCATGAAATTCTCTCTCAAATCCTGCTCATATAACTTTGTTCCATCCGAGTTCTTATAACAGGCAAGTAATCCTTCGCTGGCCAGTATAAATACAAATTCCCCATTGCTGACAGGCGAGCATATATTCGGTCCCCATTCATCGTTTTTCCAGGCAATATGGGTTTTAGTCACGTCACCTTGTCCATCCGCACGAATCGCAATCAAACTTGCATCCGGTTCTACGGCAAATACTAATCCGTTTGAATAAATAGGCGATGGTGCAACGTCACCATACAGGCAATTAACCCGCCAAAGCTCCGTGCCTTTGGCCGGTTCGTATGCTATGACCCAGGGGTCACCGCAAGTTATCAACTGAAATTGGTCACCGATTTTGGCAACTATTGGTGAAGACCATGAATTCGGCACCGGCCTTTTTGTCTCCCAGACAGTTTGGCCCGTAACTCCATCCAGAGCTATCATTCTGGATATTCCGTCCTCGGGGCCTCCCTGGTCATATTGAATCAAGACCAGATTTCGATATATCGCAAGTGAAGAGGCATAGCCATATGAACTGTCAGGGATCCCCAAACTTTTCGTCCAAATGCTTTTACCGCTAAAATCAAAAGCACCAATGTCCCCGGTGGCAAAGATGGCATATACCCTTCGACCGTCCGTTACAAGAGTTGGAGCAGCAAAACCGGTGTCTTCCATTACTTCGAATGGTTCTTCCTTATTTTTTAAATGCGGGCTTTCAACCTCTCCCGTCCAAAGAAGTTTACCTGAAACCGCATCAAAGCAGAATACCTTGAGTTGGTTCTCATCGCCTCCGGAGAGAAAAACACGGTCTTCCCAGACAACCGGTGAATTATTACCATGAAGCGGTATCCTGGTTTTCCATAGAATTCCTTGATTGCTTTTACCGTTCCAGCTATTTGGTATATTGTTAAAATCAACAATTCCGCAACCCTCAGGGCCGCGAAAAGCCGGCCAATTCCGACTAACCTGTTCGAAAGAAGGATATGAAGTGCTTATTACCCCCTTAGTTCGGCCAAAATCAATATCAGTACCCATCGCAAGGATTAAAGCACCCGAACCAAGTACCGCCAAACCGGCAGTGACCGCCCACCTGGAAAACTTTGCCTGGATGAGCTGCTCATTATCTTTGTTACCGAGCACCTGCGGCGCCGGCAATTTCTTTTTGAAAGTATCCGCAGATTTAATGGCTATTAACATTATCGCTACACTGCCTAAAAGCAGATAGCCGCCTTTACGAGAAAAATCCAATCTTCGCATTCTACGCTGTCTGAATTCCAAATCCAACTGGCGAATCTTCGACAAGAGCTGCTCATCGTTAAGATTATGTCCAAATTCTTTTTTCAGATTCAATGATTGAATTTCCCAATTGGCATCGATAATTCTAAACTGGATATAACTGATAATAAAAAAGATAAGTACGATAAGTGAAAAGACCCCACAGACAATAGCTGTTGTAACTGCGCTACGGTACCATGGACTTACCGCTTCGGTATTTTGAGAAGTTTTAGTTTTGTCGGTAGAAAAATCCATAATATTTAAATAGCCGCTTCCTTTATTTTCTTCAATCTCGCATGCTCCACGGGACAATATTTGAAGCACCTGCCGCACGCCAGACAGCTCGCCCTGCCGGCTTCGTAATCGGTTCTTTGTCTCCAGATGGAAACTGCAATCAGCTTAAGGCCAATCATCAGGCCTACAAAACCTCCAAATAGCCACCCACCAAGTCCAAAATCCGCCCTTATATTTAATGCGTCCTCGTAAAGAGCTTCTGTCTCTTTGCCCGTTGCCCTGAAAGCCAGGCTGGCATCGGTAGTATCTTCTACTTTACCGGTATCTTCCAAATAGATGCGCTCGGCTAACCTGACGGTTGGATGTATACGGGATGTTACCTCTCTTAGACCGGAACCGCCCCATCCGCACAGCAGTATTAGAATCGGCAATAAAACAAGAAGAAAGACGAGTCTTTTTTTACCCCTTCCATATTCCGTTTCAGGCCAATTAACCGAAGGCCTTCGTATAGCACCGAACGGACAAGAATCTTCACAGAGCCTGCATTGAATACATTCATCCGGAGTAATAGTAACCCGCCATTTTGAGAGCCGTGATAACTGTCTGAGCAGTATGCTGTAGGGGCAGATAAATCGGCA
>CAZIAN010000070.1:12063-14805 GCA_964537355.1 uncultured Pirellulales bacterium
TTGAGAGCCGTGATAACTGTCTGAGCAGTATGCTGTAGGGGCAGATAAATCGGCAATAAGGACGCCCGATGAATACACTTATGACCAGCAGACAGGTACCAATTATTAAAACATTCAGGTTTCCGTTCAATCTGAAGAATGCAACAAACGGGTCATACCTGCATATCAGAAAAGCACTTCCGGTAGCCGCAAACAGGACTGCCGCGGCTAAATAAACATATGCAAACAATCGCAGACCGCTTTCGAGCCAGCTTGGAATCGAGACAGGCCGTAATAACACCAAATCCTGTATTGCTCCAAGGGGACATACCGCCGCACAAAAGACTCTTCCAAAAAACAATGCGAAGACAAGCGGTAAAAGGAAAAAAACAGCGACTGCAACAGGTACGGCATAGCTGTGGTCAAAAATTGACAGAACAATATTCTGGGTAGCCCCTATCGGACAGACACAGCCCTTCCGCCAAAATCCGAAGTAAAGAAGGGAAAAGATCATCAAAATAAATATAGCACGTCGGCTTCTCTTTCTCAAAACCAGATAGGAAGATAAACTCAGAGCCGCCAAAAGCACAATAGCATCTATGTATTCGTAGATATCCTGTTGCGGATGCGGTGTAGTGGTGCTCGGAAACTCGTAGCCGCTTTCGAATTCGGGTGGAGGAAAACGTTCAAGTGCCGATGCAATACCGGATGAAAAACACAAGACAGCTATCCCAATTATGATATAACCAATACGTATCATTAAGCGTGTTCCATTTTCTTAAGCAAGTAAGGCTCGTTAGCGGGAACCCGCTTATACGCCTGGGAGGGACAAGCTGCTGCTATTGAACACTCATTACAATTCAAACAGCGGTCATGACGAACCTGAAGAAAAAGAGAACCATTTCCGAAGACGGTGCAGCCTTTTACACATTTGCCGCAACCATTGCAGAGAGCTTCATCAACATTGTACTCAAAATACGGATCTTCCACGAAGACCCGCTTTAAAGCTCCCGTTGGACAAAGCTCGTTTTCGGCACCAGTATCCGGTGGGTTCACTTCCGGTTCAAGGTAGCCTGTACAGATATCACAATAACCACACATTTCATAAACCTGCACACACTTAACGGCAGATTCTTCCAATACGCAATAAGTTGCACAGTTACCGCAGGCAACACAGACATAAGGGTCAATCTGCCAAACCGTATTATTCTTTTTAAGTTTGCTGAGCAAAAACCCCCCTAAACCACCGAGACCTGCTAAGCAAGTAGCCCAAACACCATCTTTGAGAAAATGACGTCTATTAATATTATTCTTTTTTTCGCTCATCATTTATTCTCTTTAATATTTGTCTTAGCCGACAAAGCCGGAGGTAAACCACATTCTTCAAAAATCCCACAGCTCCTGCAGATTTCACGATTAATACAAATGCCATTCTTCACTAATCTGCGTTTTTTGGCAACAACAGAACCTCCGACTGCTCCCAGCACGCCTAAAGCTGCATATCGCAGTACCGATGTAAATAGCTGCCTTCGATTTTGCACTTTTTCACACTGCTTGACCATTATCCGGCTTTCTTTCTGGTAAATATTTTCACCACATTTTTGATTGTATCCAGAACAAAAATTCGATCCTGAGCATCAACCGCCACATCATACCCGCCACTCTGACACTGTTCCGGTGTAGTACAAACGTGTGCAGTTACACCAAACTGCTCCGGCCCTGCTACAACACCCACAAAAGTACCCTCAGGATCGTAAATTTTGATTCGTGCCAGCCCTTTCTCACAGGTAACAAAGCTGTCATCTCCTAATACGGATATATTAATCGGATTGCAGCAGCCGCAAAAACCTTCTATGCTCGATGAATATTTACCCCATGAAAATTCAAGATCACCATCAAAAGTATAAGCTTCAATTTTATGCAGCCCTGGATTGACCACTCGTAACAACTGATCACGACGCATCACAAGGTCAAAATAGGGACTCGGTATAATAAAGCCCGGAATATTACGATCTGTATCCTTGCCACCGATACGGTTAATTAAATTGCCATTGATGTCATAATGCAGAACAATACGGTTGCCCGCATCAGCGGCAAACACATCGCTGCCTGATACGGCGATACTCGTTAACAGGGCCCTGTCGCCAAGACTTTCCCAGCTTGCCAGTTGTTTTCCCTGCCGACTATACACTGCAATATGATTTATTATTCCGACGTATATTTTACCATCGTCGGCAACAGTCAGGCTTCGTGGGACACCGGGCAGTACTATTTCATCAAGTAACTTACCGCTTTCAGTAAAAATACGAACAGCTTTGTCACCAGCTATATACATTAAGCCTTGAGAATCCAGAGCAATAGCATGTGTGCTGGTAAAGCCGGTCTTCATAGATTCACCCGATTCCTCATAAAGAATTAAATTCGGATCAACTCTTAAATCAATTTCATAGAGATATTCGTTACCAAGACCACTGCCTTTGTCGCCCGTTATATCAAGCCGTATTATTGCAGCTACAGCTATGAAAACAGCCACCCCAATAAGTATACCGATAAAATATTTAATATTTATTATTCCTAATCTGCTTTTCAGTTTATACATTAACAGCTTCCATCATAACGCTTTAAGAAAATATATTTTATACTTCCGCACCCAATCCGTCAAGAACTTAACCTACTGTTCGGTAACATCAAGACATATCATTCGATTCAAATTGCGTATAATCAACCTTCCCGAAACAATTGCCATAGGCCCCCATGACTCAT
>CAZIAN010000071.1:0-3655 GCA_964537355.1 uncultured Pirellulales bacterium
CGCCTTTACCTCCGATGGCATCTTGAATCTTTCTGAGCACGTCGTTTGCATTTATTCCGTTGGAGCTTATTGCAATATTTGTATCACTAACAACAATTCCCGCTCCGTCAAATGTTTCTGCTATCATGCCTGCGAGTTTCGTTATTAATTGACTGGGAATGTCGGTAACCTGGATGCCGATTGTTGTTGATTCGACTTCGGTTACTTTAGCTGACTTTGCAATATCAGGAAGCATCCGAGACCATAACCTGTTTATTTCTTTAGATAATTCTTTTGAATGATTTAAAGCTTTCTCAAAGATTGTTTGAAGCTCGGATGACGAACAGCCTGCTGATTTTCTAAGCTCTCTTAAGATAGATGTCTCAGTTTGTGAGTGTTCGAGAGCTTTTTTCCCGGCAAGGAAAAATATTCTCACTCCCTGTTTCTTGCTTTCAATATCGAATATTCTAATGATTCCAATTTGACCGGTTGACTTCAAATGAGCACCGCAACATGCTGATTTATCGTATTCACCAATCTTAACGACGCGTATTGTGTCTGCTTCTATTTCTTTGGAATTACTCCTTATTCGTACTTCTGTGTCATTAAACACGGTTTCAACCGGAATGTTGAGACTAACGACTTTCATCGATTGCTTCTCAATGTTTTTAATAGTATCCCAATCTATCTTCTTGTCAAAATCAACGGTGCATCTGTCCAATCCAATATGAACGCCGGTAGTTTCGAGAGAGAATTGCTTTTCAGCGATTCCTGATATGATGTGTTGAGCGGTATGCTGGCTTGCTGTATAGAGCCTATGCTGCTTGTTAAGGTGTGCAATATATTTGCCATCGCCAAGAGGTTTGTCGAGTGTGTGAACTATCTGGCCATTAATGATTTCGACGTTTATAATATTGGCCTTCTCAATTGAGCCTGTGTCGGCGGGCTGCCCGCCTTCATCAGGATGGAATAGGACCGGATCGGTAGTAACTTGGCAGTCGGCGATTGTTTTGACATCGACTTCGATCTCGAAAAGTTCGGGATTCGTCCAATATAGTCTTTTCATAATGGGATTGTAACAAGCGGCCTGTTTTTCTCAAGTGATATTAGTGCCGATGAACTAAATAAAGAATAGCTTGGGTTTTTAGGCAGAGCCTCGCTAAAGACATAGGGACAAATCAGATCATTACTCGATATCGATAAAGAACCTCTCTGAAATCCATGATCCGATGAGATCCAGGGCTGCTGGTGAAAAGGTCTCCTCAATCTGAGCGTATTCCTCTATTACGCCGGTCTGTGCGGTTTGAAAGAGGTGGTTCAACTCGGGCAGCTCCTGAACGAGATAATCGGTATGACCTGCCTGGGCGAGGATGGATTCCATAACGGGCAGGTTCTGGTTCACATCGACCTGAATGTCCCGTTCACAGAATAACGCCAGGATCGGGCAGGTAACATGCGACAGGGTGGGGCCGGGGTCGTACAACACGAAGAAACGTATCCAGGCGGAGGTCCAGGCTTCGGCCTCATTGTTCAGCTCCTGGAAGGAAGTAGGCCCATAGATTTGGATAAATGCTTCCCTGATCTTCTCTTGGGCTTCTGTATCATCCGGATAGTCTTGCAGTATCTCAAAGACCCGACTCAGGTATGTCAACCGGGTCTCAATATCCGGTTCAGAAGCGCCATGAGCCCTGAGGATATCCTCGTTCTGATCGAGCAGGATCTGCGAACCCGGCAAGCCGGGGCCGGCCAGCAAAACGATCAGGGCGATGTTTTCAATTTCCGTCGCGACCATGGGCGCAATGATCCCGCCTTCACTGTGGCCGATCAATCCAATACGATTCGGATCAATGTCCGGATGGTCCATAAGGAATGAGACCGCAGCCTGGACATCGCCGGCCAGGTCTGCAGTGGTTGCTTCGGTCGCCGAATTGGTTGAACCTCCGACACCGCGATCGTCGTATCGCAGCACGGCCATACCCAATCGAGCCAGATAATCCGCAATCACCCAGAACGGCTTATGCTCGAAAAACGTGCTGTTACGGTCCTGCGATCCGGAGCCGCTGATCGTTACCAGCACCGGAAACGGCCCCGTACCTTCCGGAATTGTGAGAGTACCGGCTAACTGGATACCCGCCGGGATGTTTTCAAAAACGACCTCCTGTTCCTCGTAAGGAAAGGGAGGTTGTGGGTCCTGGGGACGGGTCGGCCTGGGGATCTCTTCAACTGGTCTGAGGTCCAGTTCAAAGCTCATGCCTGCCTGCTTCCATTGGCCATCGAAATAAACGGAATTTCGTCCTGAGACAAGTTGTCCCTCGTAGGTCGACTGAGCAGCCTCACAAATCAGGGTGAGCAGATTGTCTTCGTAATGGATTTCATTGACTAAGATGTCGTAAACAACCTCGTCCGGGCTGTGCAGAGTCGCACTCAGGGAACCGTCCTGATCCTCTTGGATTGTGTAGGCAATTCGTAACTCCACATCGCCAACGTGGAGTGGGCCCATCCAGGATCCAAGGATCTCTTGTGTGTCAGCCCATACCGATCCCGTGAAGGAAATCAACAGAATCCAGATGAGTATTATCGTTTTGTTATACCTGATATATCTCATATAGCATTGTATATTTTAGCTAAGCTCCTCCTTGGGCCTCTTCATCTAAATAGTCTATCAAATTTGTTTTGAAAACTCAAGTTCTCTAATTTCATCTTGAATCTTTTTAACAGCAGCACTTGTAAAAAAACGAATTTAGAAACTGATTCCTGCTTCTTTGGTATACATTCACCAGAGTTCCCGTCTGAAAAACAGGTTTTTCCATCATTTATTATTATTAGCCCTATATTAGGTAAAACGCTTTAGAAAACGTCTGTATTCAAAAAAAAACCTTGATATTCAAAAAAGTGAACGCTATGTTTGTTTTGATATTTGCTGAATCAACTCATAAATACTGATTACAGGGAGGTATTTTATGCCTGAGTCACTTGCAAATTCGAATTCAGAACGACGACCTTCGTGGTGGCAGTCGATTGGGCCGGCACTTATTACCGCTTGTGTAGTGTTCGGAGCAGGAAGTTTGTTAATCAGCTCGAACGTCGGGGCCAATTACGGCTATGAATTACTCTGGCTGCTTGTCATGACCGGTTTGCTGATGGGCACATTTGTAACTATGAGTGCGAGGATTGGTGTCGTCGGTGGCGCCACACCATGCACATTGGTCGCTGACCGTTTGGGTCGGCCTGCTGCCGCTGTAATCGGTATCACACTCTGCCTTATTTGCACATCCTTTCAATTTTCCAATAATCTGGCCGTCGCCGCCGCTGTGGATGCACTCGGAGTCGCACGTCTTTTTGGTGACCCGGAGCAAATGACTGAGAAAACCAGGAGCCTTATTAACAGTGGCGTCCTGCTGACATTCAATGTATTAATCATAATTCTTGTTTTTTCGTTGAGACAAGTCTATCACGCGCTGGAACGGATTATGAAAGTGATGGTGGCCGTGATATTGGTTTCCTTTTTGGCCAATCTATTTCTTGTCCGTCCGGATATCGGTGAGGTCTTAAAGGGTTTAATTCCTCACTTGCCGGAAGGCATATCAATTGGTTTGCCGAGCCGTGGTGAAAGTGGCGTTGCGGATCCTATGCTGCTTATTGGAGCGCTGCTCGGTACGACATTTTCAGTAGCTGC
>CAZIAN010000071.1:3755-13864 GCA_964537355.1 uncultured Pirellulales bacterium
CGGATCCTATGCTGCTTATTGGAGCGCTGCTCGGTACGACATTTTCAGTAGCTGCTGCATTGTACCAGGGCAACCTTGTGAGAGAAAAGGGATGGACAATTAGAGAATATAACCGTGGGATTGGTGACGCCATCGCAGGAGTTGCTGTACTGACGGGAGTAAGTGCAATTATTATGATGACAAGCGGTACGGTCCTTCGAGGTCAGCCCGCGAATGATATAAGCGTGTTAGCCTGACAATTGCGTCCACTGCTTCATGCGGCGACGCATGTGCTTTTTTGTGTTGGGTTGCTGGCTGTGGCGACGAATCCATTTGTTATCAATGCGATGATCGGCGGCAGTATCTTAGCTGACGGCCTGGGAAAGCCGGCAAGATTAAGTGACCGTTGGGCAAGGCTTTTCACAGTCGTAGTTCTGCTGTTCGGTATGATATTAGCTATGATTGTTTTGCATACCCCGGTTAAAAAAGTTGACGCGATTATTTTCGGCCAGGCACTTACGGTTGTCGGTAATCCGTTGATGGCCGTTACGATACTTTGGCTTGCAAATCGAAAAGACATTATGGGTGAACGGCGTAATAAGCTTATTCATAACGTTCTTGGGGGAATAGGTCTGCTGGTCGTCATATTTATGGCCCTTAGGGTCTTGTGTATGATTGTGATAAAGTTAACTTGATTATTGCTCTTGTAACGTGTTTATCTCAATAGCTTTAGAGAAGGTTTAGATATGACAGATATATCTGCATTAGATGAGCGTGCCCTGGAGGATATTCTCAGCGAACCTTCCGATTCGACCAAAGAGATTCTTGCCGGCCTGGATGGGGACATAGTTGTTTTAGGTGCCGCTGGCAAGATGGGACCGACCTTGTCGATGATGCTAAAAAAAGCGTCAAGCGGTAAAAATATTTATGCAGTCTCGAGGTTCAGCGATGGGGCCCTCCGAAACAGAATAGAAGATGCGGGTGTCGAAACCATCCGGATTGATTTGTTGGATGAGTCCCTGTATTCGCAATTGCCTGATGTGAAAAATGTTTTCTTTTTAGCCGGTATGAAGTTCGGAGCATCAGGTAATCAGCCGTTGACGTGGGCAATGAACAGTTTTATGCCTGGTCTTATAGCAAGACATTATAAGAATTCCCGCATTGTGGTTTTTTCAACGGGAAACGTATATCCGCTGTTCGATATTAACAGTGGGGGTCCTTCTGAAGAAACTGAACCAGAGCCGATAGGCGAATATGCCCAGTCGTGCCTTGGCAGAGAAAGGATGTTTGAATATTTCTCGCAGCTTAACAATACACCGATGACCATAATCAGGCTCAATTATGCAAATGAGCCTCGGTACGGCATTATCGTGGACCTTACACGCAGGATTATCAATTATGAACCTATCGATTTGACGATGGGGGCGGTGAATCTAATCTGGCAGCGAGATGCCAATGACTATATCATCCGATCTATCAGTCTTGCAAATTCGCCACCGACGATTCTCAATGTGACGGGGCCGGATATCTTATTAGTTCACAAACTTGCTGAACAAATAGGAAAAGAGCTGAAAATTAAACCGCGGTTCATATCACAAAAGGCCCTAACAGCTCTGCTTTCAAACGCTTCTTTGTGTTTCAGTAAGTTTGGTTATCCCCAGACGGAGCTTAGTGAGATGATTTCATTAATCGTCAAGTGGGTTGCATCGGGTAAAACTGTTTTAAATAAACCGACCAAATACGATATTCGTAACGGCAAATTCTAAGGTTTTCTTAAATGCTGAGTTCACACATAATCGATAAGCTGCATTCTGGTTGCGTGATTCCCGCTCACCCGCTTGCTCTCAATAAGGATGGAAAACTCGACGAGCGTAATCAAAAGGCGTTGACACGCTATTATATAGCTTCCGGTGCGGGCGGTCTGGCTGTCGGCGTACATACTACGCAGTTTGCTATCCACGAGCCCAAAGTTGGTTTATATCAGCCGGTGCTGGAATTGGCAGCAGAGACAGCCCGAAAATATGTTGAATCCACAGATTGCAGTGATGTGATATTGATTGCGGGCTTAGTAGGTGACACTGAAAATGCTGTTAAAGAAGCCCGACTGGCGGCTGAGACGGGCTATCACATAGGTCTGCTTTCACTTACCGCTCTCAAGGGCAAATCAATTAGTGAGCTTATAAATCATGCTAAGCAGGTAGCCGAAGTGATACCGATTATGGGATTTTACCTCCAGGAAGTTATAAGCGAAATGGTTCTGCCAATCGAATTTTGGCAAAAGTTCGTGGAGATACCAAACGTCCTGGCAATAAAAATTGCACCTTTTAATCGATATCAAACGCTCGATGTGCTCGAAGCAGTAGCTCATTCCGGGAGATTCGGTGAGATTGCATTATATACCGGCAATGATGACAATATAATTTGCGATTTACTCGCGAAGTATGAGTTTAATGTTGACGGCCGGCTGGTTTCGCTTCGTATTGTCGGGGGATTATTGGGTCAGTGGGCTTGCTGGACTAAAAGGGCGGTTGAATACCTCAGGCGTATTAAGATCATGTGCGAGTCTGAAAGCGCAATTCCACAGGACATGTTGACTTTGGCGAATCAGTTGACCCTGGCTAATAAGGCAATTTTCGATGCCGACAACCATTTCGCCGGGTGCATTCCGGGTATATCCTATGTCCTGAAACAGCAGGGACTTTTAGAGCATGTTGGAACACTTGATCCTGATGAACAACTCTCAGAAGGTCAGGCAGTTATGATTGATAGAATAAAAAGCAGCTATCCACATCTTACCGATGATGATTTTGTAAAAGAAAATCTTCATAAATGGTTGTCATCCTGAATAAGTCAAAACTGCTGAGAAATATTTGCTGGTAGTTTATGAGCAAATAGATTATACTATTGCTTGTTTTTGGAGAGTACTTCTTATGCATCTTCTTAATTTTTGGAGAGGGTAAAATGACAAGTCAAATAAAAGAATACCAGCGAACAAAAAAAGGAAATTTTAAGCTCAACAATCCAACTATAATCATACGGCTTGTTTGTATCGTTTTCGTGTTGTTGATTTTTTGTGTTCCAGGCATGGCTGCAGACCGAAAAGTAATTGGAACAAGTCAGGCGGACAAGCAGCTTGCTGAGTATTTCCGCGCCCAGACGAAGCAACTCAGCGAAAAATGTCTTAAGAACATAAAAACTCTCGATGACTGGAAAACAAAACGGCTGAAGTATCGAAAGCAACTATTTGAAATGCTGGGTCTTGATCCACTGCCGAAAAAGACCGACCTCAAACCTGTCATTACCGGCAAAGTCGAGCAGGATGAGTTTACCGTCGAGAATCTTCACTATCAGTCCATGCCCGGCCTTTACGTAACAGCTAATCTGTATATTCCTAAAGACCTCGAAAAACCAGCACCGGCCATCTTGTATGTTTGTGGCCACGGGCCAACCAAGAAAAATAATATAAGCTATGGAACCAAGGTCAGCTATCAGCGACATGCGGCGTGGTTTGCACGGCACGGCTATGTCTGCCTGATTATTGATACCCTCCAGATGGGTGAGATCGAAGGGATTCATCATGGTACATACCGTTACGATATGTGGTGGTGGAACAGCCGGGGTTATACATCGGCCGGCGTCGAAGCATGGAACTGCATCCGTTCTCTGGATTACCTCCAGAGCCGTAAAGAAGTGGACAAAGACCGAATCGGTGTAACCGGGCGATCCGGCGGCGGGGCGTATAGCTGGTGGGTAGCAGCACTCGATGACAGAATCAAAGTCGCCGTACCAGTAGCGGGCATAACCGACCTTCAGAACCATGTTGTGGATGGCTGCGTCGAGGGCCATTGCGACTGTATGTATATGGTGAACACGTACCGCTGGGATTATCCGCTCGTCGCGACACTGGTTGCACCGAGGCCTCTATTAATTTCCAACAGCGACAAGGATACAATTTTTCCGCTAGATGGGGTTATTCGCATGCACGAAAAGGTGCGGAAAATCTACAGGTTATACGATGCGGATGACAAGCTCGGCTTGCAAATAACAGAAGGCCCTCACAAAGATACACAGGAGCTTCGCGTCCATGCTTTTGTATGGTTTAATCGTTTTCTGAAAGGTGAAAATCCACTGATTGATAAACCGGCGGTACCTTTTTTTGAGCCGGAGCAGTTAAAGGTTTTCGATGAGCTGCCTGCCGACCAGATAAACACAAAGATACAAGATTCGTTTGTGCCAACGGCTAAAAAACCTTCGGTGCCGAAAACACCTGAAAAATGGGCAAAGCAGCGTAAGGCATGGATGAGGAATCTTCGGAATAAGTCATTCCGAGGTTGGCCGAAGCAGGCACAGGCCGGCCAGCTTGATATCCATCGTGTATTTTCTATCAAACGCGAAGGTATTCATTTTAGAGCTTTTGATTTCACCAGCCAGCCAAACGTTCGCCTGTGTTTATACCTGACAAGCAGGGCCGGGCTCGAAAAGCCTGAGGAGATTACACTTAATGTAATGGATGAATTGGGATGGTCAAAGTGGCTGGCCTGTATGCGGGTTGGTTTTGAAAATGAGCTTAACGATAAAAAATTACCTGAACCGGATAAAAATGCCTTCAGGAGCTTTCGGGAGATGTTAATAAATTCGAACCGGACAGTTGCTTGGATAGCTCCACGCGGAATCGGGCCTGATGCCTGGAATGATGACAAACGCAAACAGGTACAAATCCGCCGGCGATATATGCTGCTCGGCCAGACGGCTGACGGTATGCGGGTCTGGGACGTACGGCGTGCCATTCAGGTTTTACGAACCCTTGATTTGATCAAAGAGACACCCGTGACTCTTACGGGTAAAGGCAAAATGGCGGGGATAGCATTATACGCTTCGTTGTTCGAGTCTGACATTACCCGGCTTTATTTATCACATTTACCCATCACGCATCGAGATGGTCCGACATTCCTGAACGTGATGCGTTATTTGGATATGCCGCAGGCCGTGGCGATGGCTGCCGAACGAAGTCAAGTCTGTCTAATTCAGGAGAGCGACTTAGGATGGCAATTTCCACAGGCCGTAGCTGAAAGCCTTGACTGGCCAGACGATAAATTCCAGATCCGTATAGTTTCTAAAAAAAATTCTGAGCCGTAGATTGATATATGGTTGCAGGGGATATTATCGGAACCATATTTCTCGTCTTTGGGCAATAACTCAAACTTCACTGTGATATATGTTCATATACTTAAGTAGTTTATGTATTTAAGTGCCGGCTTTCGGGTATGGCACATATAGGCTCAATCTTTTATTTTTTATTTAACTTGGTCAAAATTTCTTCCGATACAATCTTCAGTTGCACAAACAATGTATAAGGTCAAAAGAAAGAGGAAGAAATGGGAATTAAAAATCTATCAAAAGATGCTCTTCTCGTTGAACTGCCTTCCAAGAGTCCAAAAATAGCTGCTCAGCTTAAAGCTGTTAATGAAAAAGTGAGCAAGAATGGTAGCTGTGACGTTATAATTGATTTTCACAGAGTTGAGATAATCAATTCCGCAAACATCAGCAACCTGTTAATATTGCACAATATGGTGCAGAATTCCGGACATCGGCTTATTTTTTGCAATGTTGCCACTGTAACCAAGTGCATTTTTGTCGTGGCCGGCCTTAATGAGGTTTTCGAATTTGTTGATAACAAATCTAAGGCCCTGGAGACTGTTGAGTAAACTGGGTAGCATCTCAGACTGATTCAATGATCCTCTGTTAATCACCAAAGAGTTTTATATACCACCTGTTATATACTTAGTGATCGGCATGCATTCGCTTAGACTCAAAATGTGCTGGCAGATTCCAAATTGCAAGTCTTTCTAAATTAACTGGAACTGGACCGCAACTATGTACAGATCTGGAACTTTGCACTTATCCAGATGCCCTTCAGCGAAACGAGGTCAGAAATTTTCCTGTATGTATTTAATGGCGTTATTGAAGATTGTGATTCCGTCACTTGCCGGTTTTTCTCTTAGACGGGACCAGTGCGGATGGTGAGTCGGTCTTACGAACCTTTCCGGGTGCGGCATAAGTCCCAGTACCCGGCCGGTAGTGTCCGTCAAGCCGGCTATCGAGTCCATTGACCCATTTGGATTAATCGGATAAGCTCCTTCATTGCCGTTTTCATCTACGTACTTAAACGCAACGTGTCCGGCCGACTTTAACTGCTCCAACGATGCATCGTCTTTTGTTACAATTTTGCCCTCGGCATGTGCAACTGGAAGGTAGATTTGCCTGCCCGGTTCGATGAAAACACACTTATCTGTTTGAGGGGCCAGATACACCCATCTGTCCTCGAATTTGCCGCTGTCGTTATTGGTAATTGTAACTTCTTGCTGATTCTCGTCCGAATCGTTCCCCGGCAGAATCCCCGTCTTAACGAGGACCTGAAAGCCGTTACAGATTCCAAGAACTAATTTTCCGTCGTCGATGAATTTTCGGAGCGGTTCATAAAAGTGATGCCTGATTTGGTTTGCCAGGATTTTACCTGCGGCCACGTCATCTCCGTAGCTGAATCCGCCCGGAAAAACAATTATCTGGAATCCATCCAGAAGAGTTTTGTCTTCGATTATCCTGTTTATGTGTGTACGCTGTGCCTGTGCACCCGCTAATTTGAGTGCATGCTCTGTTTCCATATCACAGTTTATACCTGCCGCTCGCAGGACTATCGCTTTAACTTCCGTCATCTTTTACCTTTTCAATTCCTTTTGTAAAATCCACAGACTTCTTACCAATTTAATGGTTGTTGCCAGGCCTGCTTTAATGAGTCTATATCCGATTCGATTAATTTTGTGCCGTCTTGTGCCTTTATAATAAGCGTTTTTTCCTGTGTTACTTTCCCAATCTGCCCGAATGGTAAATTAAGCATCATCTTTGCAAAGGCATCAAACATTTCAGGCTCGATTTCCACGATATAGCGGCAGTTCGACTCGCTGAATAATTGAGCATCTGTCCTGGTGCAGTCTTCACTTCTCGGCAGACCACGCAGGTCGGCTTCTATACCGAGTCCGCCGGCAAAGGCCATCTCTGCAAGTGCCACGGCCAGGCCGCCTTCAGAGCAGTCGTGACAACTCACTAAAAGACCCTCTGCTATTGCCGCGGAAATCTTTTGGGCGATTTTAGGGGCTGTCCCCAAATCTAAGGTCGGTACGTTAGCTCCGAGGTGGCCTTTGATTTTGTAATAATGTGAGCCGCCTAATTCGTTTTTCGTTTCACCGACAATAAACAGCAGGTTCGACGCCCTTTTGGCGTCCATCGTTACGCATTTGTTTATATCATCGACGATAGATATTGCACTTATCAAAAGTGTCGATGGGATGGATATCTGTGTCCCGTCTTCACAGGCGAATTCATTATTCAGTGAATCCTTGCCGGAGATAAACGGTGCCTCGAATGCCATTGCCCCGTCGTAGCAGGCCTGTGATGCTCTTACTAACGGGCCTAAAGTTTCCGGCTTTGTGCAGTCGCCCCAGCAGTAATTATCCAGCAGAGCTATCCTGTCAGCTCGCCCGCCTACACATATCAGGTTTCTTACGGCCTCGTCGATGCCCGACAGTGCCATCCAGTACGGGTCGATATCACCGTAAATCGGATTCATTCCGCAGCTAATAGCAAGACCTTTGTCCGAATTGAACTTTGGCTGTACCACCGCTGCATCACCGGGGCCGTCATTGTTTACGCCGGTCAGCGGTTTGATGACCGAGCCACCTTGTACCTCGTGGTCATATTGGCGAATCACCCATTCTTTGCTGGCGACGTTGTAAGCCGAGAGGATTTGCAAAAGCTCATTATTGTAATTGTCTTTTACCGGTATGTTTGGCTCGGTGAGCTGACGACCTTTCCAGACGGCTTTACGCGAATATTTTGGCACGCCATTGTGCAGGAATTCCATATCCAGTTCAGCAACTTGCTGGCCGTTGTATCGTAATCTCAATTTTTTATCGCTTGTGAATTTGCCTATGACGGTCGACTCAACATTTTCGTCGTCGAAGATTTTTGTTATCGCTTCCAGGTTTTCCGGCTTTACCGCTATTACCATTCTTTCCTGTGCTTCACTAATCCAGATTTCCGTATAGTTAAGACCCGCATACTTTAACGGTGATTTTTCCAAATCGACTTCCGCTCCGAGTTCTTCACCCATTTCTCCCACAGCACTGCTCAAACCGCCGGCTCCGCAGTCAGTGATTGCTTCGTATAAACCAGCCTCGTTTGCCTGTAGCAATACGTCTAACATTTTCTTTTCCACTATCGGATTACCGATTTGGACCGCATGTGAAAAGATCGTTTCATGTTCATGTGTCATTTGGCCGCTTGAAAAAGTGGCGCCGTGTATCCCGTCCCTGCCTATCCGGCCGCCGACCATAATGATAAGATTTCCGCTTTGTGGATTTTTAAAGCACTTGTCTTTGTCCATTATGCCGATATTACCGCAATAGACCAGTGGATTGGCCATGTATCTGTCGTCGAAGTAAATTGCACCGTTGACCGTTGGAATCCCCATTCTGTTGCCGTAGTCGCGAACACCCGCAACAACACCTTTCATAATCCTTCTTGGATGCAAAACTCCTTTGGGGATCTCGTCGATTTTTTTGTCAGGCTCGCCGAAGCAGAATATATCCGTATTTGCTATTGGCCTGGCTCCCATCCCGGTCCCCATCGGGTCACGAATTACACCGCCTATACCCGTAGCTGCTCCGCCGTAAGGATCAAGCGCCGATGGATGATTATGAGTTTCGACTTTGAAACATATCGCCGAGTTTTTATCGAATTCTATCACGCCTGCGTTATCGGCAAACACCGATATGCACCAGTCTTTATTAAGTTGTTTAGTTGCTTTGAAAACAGTCTCTTTCAACAAATCGTCAAAATGCACATGTTCACCGTTGACTGACATATCAACTGAACTTTTGAGAGTTTTATGCACGCAGTGTTCACTCCATGTCTGAGCGATCGATTCCAGCTCAACGTCCGTAGGCTCTCTGCCGAGCTGCTGATAGTATTTCTGAATGGTCTGCATCTCTACGAGGTTCAAAAACAGGTCCTTCTCTTTACTCAGAGCTGTAAGCTGGTCATCATTAAGCTCACATATCGGCCAGTGTATTCTCTGCAATTCGTACGGTTTGAGATGTGGGCTTGGCGGTTCTGCTTCATTGCCTATGACACAATCTTCAATACAGTCGTTCGATAAGATTTTCTTGGCGATTGTATCTGTCTGTGTTTGTGTAATCTCGCCTAACAAGACGTACTTTCGGGCGGTTCGGATATGGTCGGCTTTAACACCCATATCGGCTATTGCCGTCATTACGGATTCGGCCACCGGATCGGTTACTCCGCTTTTAAGGTGCACTTCTATTATGGTAGCTTTCGCAAGGCCTGCCGGAGCACCGCTTCTGCCTATGTAGTATTCCTCACAGACCGGGTCGGTTAGTAGTTCATTTGCAACACGCACTGCAAAATTCTTATCAAAATCCGCCTCGATAAGAAAGACCTTTGCCGATTGAACCGCCTGTACCGAGCTAATGCCCAGTTCATTAATATCTTCAAGAATGCTCATGCCATGTACGTCGGAAAAACCCGATCGATTAAAAACCTCAATTCGCCATTGCTTCACGTTATCAGTTCCTTCTGTTTATATTTGTACTTTATAAGGTTCGCTCGTTTCGTCCTTGCCTTCTCAAGCAATTGTTCGATTTGTTGTTTATTTTCTTTTTTTATTGCCGTTTTAAATTTCACCAATTCGGCAATGATTTTGTTTATACCTTTGGTTGTGTTGTTTATATTTGTCAGCAGTACATCGGACCAGATATTAGCCGGTCCGGATGCTATTCTCGATGTATCTATAAATCCTTTTCCGGCAAATTTTAACTCCTCGTTATTATTGGCGTTGATTAATGCCGCGGCTGTTATATGCGGTAAATGGCTTACATTTGAAAAGATTCTATCATGTTCTGTTGGTGTCATTGACTTCACGGAGCAACCGAGTTTTGCCCAGAAACTTTTCAGTGTTTGTAGCACCTGCCGGTCAGTCTTTTTTGTCGTTGTCAGAATGCACATTGCCCCTTCGAACAAATCATCTCGTGCAAATTCGATCCCCCTTTGTTCGG
>CAZIAN010000071.1:13874-14584 GCA_964537355.1 uncultured Pirellulales bacterium
ATCCCGGGCAAACTCAACGCCCTGCTTCTCCGCCCCGGCAATTGGATGCGAGCCGATATAGTGAACCCTCTTTGGAAGCTTTTTCGCTGCCCAGCGGTGAGGCAGCATCTTTGTCGAACCGACATCTGTAACAATGCAGCCGTCTGGCAATGAATCGGCAATTTCACTGAATATTTTCTCGAATGTCATTATCGGTGTAGCTAAAATCACAAGGTTTGCACGGGATACACTTGATTTGAGGCAATCTACGATATCGGTTGACACTGACAGTTTTCTGGCTTTAGTGCGCGTGGAAGGACGATGTGAGTAACCAATTACTTTTACTCGGGTAAAAGAGCGTAAAACCGCTAATGAAATGGAGCCGCCCAAAAGCCCCAATCCTATAATAGATAATTGCTTTATGTCTTTCATATACAAGGGTTTATGAAATATTGAGTCAGGATATACTATATTAAAAAATACTGTACAACTACTCAAATGTCAATTTTTTTCTTTAATTTCACCTTTTAAACTGTTAACATTCTTATTCTAAAAGAGAGCCCGTTATTTATGGGCAGTTTTTTTTGTAAATGTTTTTGTTACTTACTTACATAATATAGAGAGATATCAGTATCGCTAAAATGCCAGATAATAACAATAGACTTAGCAATGGCGGCCACCTTGAATTTGAAGAAAAAGTTGCTGACCATGATAGCCAGATGAATGAACTA
>CAZIAN010000072.1:0-14541 GCA_964537355.1 uncultured Pirellulales bacterium
TAATATACATTACGATATTTCATTACCAGGGACATAATAATCTGTTATGTCCCTGTTTTATTTTCCAAAACAGGCATATATAAAGCAGCCGCTCACGCACTTCGGGTAGAAAAAAAGTATCAGGATGGAACTATGTGCCGGCGGGGTTTCAGGGCAATATATACCACCACTTGAGCAATCAGACCAAGAGCAAGAACAATGATGGAGAACCAATAGGGCCAGTAGATCCCGAAGTTCCCGGACAGGTAGCCCCCCGTCCCGGCGCCGACTATCACGCCGAGTGAAATAGTAACTTCGTGTATTGCCATTTGAGCGGAGCGTTTTTTACAACCGCAGGCGCCGTAATAAAGGTGAGAGCTGTAAGCAAAGCCAAAGCCGACGCCCATAATCACAAATGAAGGAACAAATACCCAAAGAGTTCGGCCATAGATAATCAGAAATATAGAAATGGCAAGTATTACCTGAACACTGAGAAGCAGCACCGGTTTGAAATGCCAGAAGGCGAGTCGGCCGGCACCGGTCAAGACCAGGAAGTTGCAGATTCCAAAAATTGTGATAATTAGCCCGAACTGAGTTTCTGAGAATCCCAATCCGGTAAACAGCAATGCAAATTGAGATCGTGTTACCCCCAGGCAGGCCCAGGAGCAGAACAGGGCAATGCGCGCCATCCACTTTAAACATAACAGCAGCTCGTGGTCTAAAGGTATTTCCGGCTTATTCGTCGGCTCAACAGAGGCGGCGTTTCCTGCCGAACCGTCATGAGCAAGACAAAGCAGCACAAAGCAAACAGCAAGGCAGGCAACACTAACTACGACCGGCCCAAAGGTACTTATATCAACGAGCACACCGCCTATCAGAGGACCCATGATTGCGGCAGAGGACCACATGCCGTTGTAGGTCCCGAGGCGGCGGTTCAGAACCGTGCCCTCGTAGTCGGCTGAGACCCAGCTCATAAGAAAAGGCCAGAAAAGCGACATTGCCGCACCGGAAAGTGTACCTGTGGCAATCATTGTCCAGATAAGGGCGGGCCTGCCGAACTGGTCTCTGGTTATTGCGTAATAGACCACAATAACCATTACGAGAGTTGCCAGGAACATGGCCGCAGCGGCCGCACGGGTCGCATGTCGAGGCGCAAGATGGCCCAACATCACGGCGGCCGACAACAGGCACAACATATAGCCAAACATGTTGAAGGCCCAGATGTATCCGACATGCTCTTCGGTTCCGCCGATATCGCGTATGATAAACGGCATGGCCGTCCATAACACGCTTAGACTTGTCGCCATCGCAAATGCCGACCCGTACAAGGGCCAAACGTTCACAAGGGCCTTACGAACACGCTTTGAATATATTTTTATCATCACAGAACACAGAAAAAGATGGCATTGTACCCCAACGGATAGATGCTATACCAGCTTTAAAAAGCTTCTAAACTTCCTTAACCCGAATGAACGTGAAAAGAGACAGTACGCATGTTAATCCAACAGTGCCCCGCCGGCCTTCAACACAGCCTCCTGCACAGCCAGGTCGTGCTCAGGTGGATATTCCGATTCTTTTTGTCCATTAATAATTCTGGCCATTTCAATAAGCTGTTCATCGTAGCGCCCCGGCATAGGCGGCAGATTTACTTCCTGGTATCCTTTTTTATATTTGTCAAGCTGTCTATCCGGAGCAAACAATAACTTTGGAGGCTCCAAAGGTCTAAGATCCACCGTCCCTTTGTTACCACAGACAACGAACTGCCGTCGCTGCTGACCGGCCACTTCAATCAGAGCACTGCGAATAGTCGCCGTCGAATCGGCATATTCAAAAACAGCCAATTGGTTGTCCGCAAGATTATCCTGCCGGGGCCGCGTACGTCGGCTAAAACCCGTGACCTTGTCCGGCTTGCCTAAGACCTTTACCATCGCGTCAATCAGGTGACAACCCAGCTCAAACATAGAACCGGGAAATACAGCAAGCTCTTTGCGCTGCTGAGCACCGATGGTTTTACTGATTACCCCATCGACTTCGAACACATCGCCCAACCACCCTTCCTGCATAGCCCGGAAACAAAACTTAAAAGCAGGATTATACCTGAACATATATCCCATTTGCACTGTGAGCCTGCGGCGAGTGGCTTCGTCCAGCAGTTTCTTAAATTCAACCAGTGATAATCCTGCGGGCTTATCGAGGTGAATATGTACACCCGCCGAGACACACCGCATCCCTGTCGGTACGAGTTCAGGGATTTCGGTTTCCACCGCCACCGCCTGAAGTCCGGCTGTGTTCAACAGTTGTTCTTCGCTTAGCCATTTCAATCCTCGATACGCAGAATGATTTTTCAGTTTTCTGCGTCGATCCGGATTCGGCTCTGCAATTCCGACGACCTCATAATATTCGCTTAGTTTCCTCAGCGTCGCCATCTTCCCCGCCGCATGGGCATGGGCCGTTCCAATCTGTCCGACCTTAATCTTTTCAGATGAATGATCCGCCCAAGTCTTCGAATTATTTGTTAAAGATGCCGCAATGAATCCCATACAGGTAAACTGTCCCGTATTTTGCAAAAATTTACGCCGATTCATAAATGTATTCCTTATAATCAAAATCTTTTTTTATCAGGAGGCTCTATCTTGTACGATATAACCAAGATTGTTATACAGCCGGAAATGATTATAATCCATCTGTCGATAATCGACAACATACTCGGGCTTATAAATACATTCAGGAAAATCGGAGGAAGTATTTCGATAAGCAAGGCGGTCTTGATTATTATTTTTCAGGCCTATCTGGCACCCGAAACCTGTGTAAGGATATAGGCACGGCGGTCACGAACGAACTGTTTGATTCCATTGAGCCGGCCGGCGTCGAAACCCTCGGCAATCAGGGTATCGGCGGCATCGTCCAGAAACTTATCAAAGGCTGTCGGAGCGTTATTCGTTCCGTACGATGTTTGCCACGGGCCGTTCACAAGGTCTGCAAACGTCTTCTCATACATCTGCCTGTATTTGGGGTATCTGAGAAACTGATTGACCTCCGGAAACTGACCGGAATTCACGGAGAATAAATTTGTGCTGGGCCCATTGCCAGAGCCAAGCGTGAAATCAATATCCCAGGGAAGGAGATACCACTTGCCCTCCGGAAGGGCATAGTAGAAGTAGTTATTCTTGCCGCGGGTGTATCCATAGCTGTCCCAGTCGCCCACTGCATGACGAATCGCCAGCATCTTAGCAAAATGTTCGGGATGGATGACCGATTCAATCGCCTGTTCGTATCTGGCATTGCTCGAAGGTGTGTTCATCGCAACTGCAAAATCGAACAGATGCTCCCAGTTGTCGTTTTCTCGATGTGAGCGTTTTTCAAATCCCCAGCGATAGGTCTCTGGAAGCAAGGGGTGCCTGTTGTCATACTTTAATCCTTCATCAAGATTGGTATGGGCCGTGCCATTGGCCGAATACTCGAAATAGTCATCGATTTTATGTATGTAACCATCGGTATCGTTCGGAAACCACCGGCGAATATAGTCGCCATCGATTTTCCGGACGTCCTCATAGTTAGCATGGCTTCTGCCGTTGATGATAACACGCACGTATTCCTGCGTCGAGAACTGCAGACCCATTTGCGAATAGAACCAATATGATGCGCGTTCCTGAAGCGGGCCGCGGTCGCTTCCCTCGGTATTGTCGAGGTTAATTTCCTGGCGTTCTCCGAATCTCTGGTCCGGATTAAAATCGATTCGATAAGCATAACGATCGCGGGGATCGCGGCCTGAGCCGCTTCTGAGAAACGGACTGCCGCGGAAACGTATTGCGACATTGTAAAATACCTCGGAGTCATTGTAAACAAAAGTGCAATCCATCAGCTCGTTCGAGAGATTGGGACGAGACCTAAACGTGCTGATAACCTCATCAGAGAGCCAGATACGGTACGTGGCAAACTGGGTATTCACAAGCGTATCGCCGACACGAACAAGACAGGTCCTTTCGGGCACATCCGCCGATGGTCCCAACTTGGTGGGGAACCGTGTCGATGCCGAGCCGTCCGAGGTCTCGATATAGAACGCATGCATAGTCCCGCTGGACGCACCCGGGATCGTAGCCGTAAAAATACCGTCCCCTTTAATAAGGTCGTCACCAGATGCATCGTCAACCATGGTCCTGCTGGTGATTCTTTCCAGTCCCCCGGAACCATAATAGAGTACAACCGAATCCACGCCGTCGTTGTCGGCTATGCGAGCGGTTACAATAATGGGTTCACCGGCCTTGGGCAGAACGGGCGCATGTCGCACCTCCATAATATCAGGCCCGCGGTTTGGCACAAACGCCGTATTTTGCTGACCGGGAGTGCCGAGGTTTAAAGGCATATTGAGTTCAAACACATGTGCCGGTCTCGGCGGCTGGATGGGGGCTCGTTCCCGACTCGTACGCAGGAGAAGAAACCTGCTGCCCCGCAGCCAACGGGCCCATCCACTAAACGTGACAGTGCCCGCTTTGGTACTGGAAATTGACTGGTTAATTCGGTTGGCGCCGGGGTCACCATGACCTGTTGAAATCAAATGTAACGATCTGGACCCGGAATAACTATCATCCATAGTTACGTATGACTGAACGTGATTGCCGAGTATCCGCCACTGAGATGTGTTAGCCTCGAAGCCGTTGTTTTTAAGGATGTTTCCTCTGCTGAAGTCAATATTCAGCTCGAGGTCATCGATGAGCACCTCGCCCCGGTTGAGAAGTATAAGCCCGAAGACATTGACCTGATCGTGAGTATATCTGGAATCACCACCATCGATAGTAAATGTGAATTGCTCCCATGTAGTCTTTCCGCTCTCATCACTGTCGGCCCAGGCATCCGGCGTGTTGTTATTGCTGTAAGGATCGCGCAGCTCAAGGCTGGCCCCCTCGCCGTCAGCCCACTTCGGCCATCGGCCGCCATCGCAATAGGTTACCTCGTCCGCCGTGACCATATACACCTCGCCTGTATCCGGATTCACTTCTTCAAGCGGATAGGACAACCGGACAGTCTCACTGTGATCATTCAGGCTTCCCGAGTACGGCCCAAGAAGATTTACCCCGACAACCAGATTATCATAAACGCTTTCGAGGAGGTTAGGGTCCTTGGCCACAACCAGATACGAGCCCGGCTGTATCTCGGTATCACTCTCGAAGTCGTAGCTAATGCCGTCGGTGAATGCCCAGCCGCCCAGAGGGACAGCGCTCGTACCCTTGTTATATAATTCTATATACTCGTAGCGCTCATCGCGGGTTGCGTGGTGGTACATTATCTCGTTAATCACAATGTCGTTAATCAACGGTCTGGCGTTCGACCCCTGAAAAGTAGCGGAACTCAGATATCCGAAGTAATCGGAGCCGTCCGGGAACCGCCCGAAAGTTACCTCCGGCTCTAAGATGTCGTAGCGCACTGCATCCAAAACGCGGAGCGGTTCCGGTGCCGGACCACTCGTGGCCGCTGTGACATAAATCGTCTCACCGGCAAAGTCCAGCCCAAAGGCAAATCCGTTGGTACCCATACCTTCCGTGACGGTCCAAAACTGCCCCGGTTGCAGCACAATCCCGTCCGGCATTTTATATTGGAGCAGGTTGAGCCGGTCGTCGCTTAGATAGACATTGCTGAGATTTACTGCGGCAGGACCCGGATTGTATAGTTCTATCCAGTCCGTACCCGGGGGCAAATCGCTGTTGGCCAGCAACTCGTTTATCACGACACGTGCGCCGGGACCGCCGCCACCGGCAGACTCATCCACAATTGCCTGGAGCACCGGGCACCCAAGACAGTCCGAACTGCCTGAGATAGTCGCATTGTGTGCCTGGATTGCAAGGACATTTACGCCGGGAACCAGCAGGTTCATCCTGTCGGTCAGGGTCACATTGGCAATAGGCGGCTCAGTTGCAGGCCCGCCGCTCTGGTCGAAGGGCGGAGGATTTCCGGAGATTTGCCCTGAGTCCGCTACCCGCGTACCATTAAGATACAGCACAAAACCGTCATCATAGTGTACCTCTGCCCATAATTGTGAAAAGGAATTGATTTGGTTTGCCGTCAACGTGAAGAGCAGGCGTGCATAAACGGACAGATAGTTTCCGCTCATATCGTTCAACTCAGTGCGGATGAACTGAAGCTCATTGGAATTGTTGCTGTAACCGTACCCGTTTGGCCCATCGAGCCACGCAGTCGTCTGCGGGTCATCGTTGAATCCCGGCCGTGTCCAGGCCGTGGTGATTCCTCCCCCCCGCTCCGGCGAAGGTTCCTCGGTTCCTTTGAAATACCGCCCGGGATGCCCTACATCAACGAGCGTTACCAGCGTGGGGTCAGCAGAGACGACCTGTACCGAATCCGGTCTGCCCGGTGTGCCGCCGATATATGTGCTGGCAGACCATGTTGAAGCCTCATCGGGGTCCCCCCCCTGCTTAGCGAGAATCAGCGAGTGCCCTGTCCCGTCGGCTGAGGCCGACCAGGGCCTTCCATCGTCATATCGTAATGAAATGACAATCTCTCCGTTGGCGCTGGACAACTCTACCCGCTCGCCATCATTGCTTAGCCGACCCTCAAAAGGGCCGCGGACACCATTGATACCGTAAGCCGCCTCCAGGGCAGCAGGATTTTGTGCCACTACCAGAAACTCTTTAGGCCCTATAATAGTTTCGGTCTCGAACACGTAACTAATGCCGTTTGTGAACGCATACCCTGTAATGTCCTCAAAAACGGCTCTATTATTATACAGCTCAATGAACTCGAGCTGCTCTCCATCTCCGGCCGGATTGTACATCACTTCGCTCACCACAAGACCCAGGCCGGGCTGTGCGGTGCACAAGGTAACCACGCAAATCATCACCAACAGATTCCAACAATACCACCGGTGGTTCCTCATGTATATCTCGGCCCTTTCTCCAAAGATCGTTGCTGTGCTCCCACCCCATCGGTAATAATCGTACGATACCGCTGATAATACCCTATTATAGCAATAATCCTTATTATCTCAAGCGTAATTTCCTCAAACTAAGAGATTTATGCTGATTGAGCTGCTTTTCTCTTGACTTTTTTATACAATCGTGTATAATTATACTTACTGGGGTGGTCAGTACAGCTTTGTATGTGCAAAGCGTTCCTGCCTGCGGTACTTAACCAGTTTAAACAAGAACTGATGGAGTTTTTATATAAGGGGAGAATGATGAAAAGACATAAGAATTCAACTATACTAAAGGTATTAACACTGATAATTGGGCTTTTGTTAGCTGTCACAGTAACAGGGTGCATTGATCCGGTAGCCTCCGATTGTCAAGAAAAACACATTAGACTCGGCGAAATAGCCAAGCAACAGCTTCAGTACGGCCTGTCTTCTTATCAACTGACTCCACAACAAGGACAAATGTACTATCCGGCACCATAGACGTATTTGAACGACAATATTGTCAAATTAATTACAATTTATTGAAGACAGCCGCCATGAATCGGTGGCTGTTTTCTATATATCCTTATCGGACTGATTTCAGAACTGACCCACTTTCTATATTATCATCTATCCATATATCTCATTAAATCCTATGTACATTAAACAAAGGGATTTATAAGCCAACTCGCCCGGCCCATTTTTTCCATTCAGCGCTCATCGTTCGCACGCGGTCAGGATTTTCTGCTGCAAGGTCGTTCGTCTCGGTCCTATCCTCAGCCAGATGGTAAAGCCGCCAAGGCTCATCTTTTAGGGCAACCAGTTTCCAGTCGCCCATACGAACAGCCCGCCCGCCCATATGTTCAAAGAAGATCCTGTCGTGCTCTTCCCGTTTACCACCGGCCAATACGGGTGCTAAACTTTTCCCGTCCAGAGTAGTCAACTTATGGCCTTTGTATTGCGCCGGATAGCTCGCACCGGCCAGCTCAAGGCATGTCGGCATAATGTCCATAACATGACCTACCTGCTGTGTGATTGAGCCGGGTTTGACTTTAAGCCCTTTAGGCCAGTGAATTATCAAAGGCGTATGACAGCCGCCTTCGTAAGATTCCTTTTTCCAGTAGCGAAACGGCGTATTCGACGCACTGGCCCAGGCCGGCCCGATGCCTGTATATGTAGTTTCCGAACCGGGCTCGAAAATGCCCTTGTACCGGATTTTACGGCCATCCCGTGTCTGCGAGCTGCGGTCGTATCCCGGCTGCTGCGGCACTTCCGGCGAGGCGCCGTTGTCCGAGAGGAAAAATATAACGGTATTATCCATCTGCCCGGTTGCTTTAAGAGTGCTGACAATATCTCCGATGCCCTGGTCGATACGGTCTATCATCGCCGCATGTACCGCCATCTTCGCCGCCTGAAAATCTTTTTCCCCTTCAGAAAGCTGCTGCCATTTCCTTCCTTTATCCTGTATTGGCGGCAAAGGCGTATTTTCTTTGTTGAATAATCCCGCCTTCAACATCCGCTGATAACGCTCACGTCGCAGCTTCTCCCAGCCAGCTTTATAAGTGTTTTTATACTTCGCGATATCCTCCGGGCGTGCATGCAAAGGCCAATGCGGTGCGCAGTGCGCGACATATAAAAAGAACGGCTTATCGGTTCGGCTGAACTCTTCGATATATTCCACCGATTTTGCCGTAACCGCATCGGTAAAATAATAATCATCGGGAACCGTTTCCACCGCCACTGTACCATCGACGAGCGAAAATGGGTCGAAGTGATCGATTACACCCCAAATCACACCATAGTGCCTGTCGAATCCGCGATTGGCCGGGTAGGTTTCAAGCGGAGCAAAAGGCTGACCCGGGTCATACTGATGGTCCAGCCACTTTTGATGCAGTTTCTTGTCCGCCAGCGGAGCCGTTCTGGACAGATGCCACTTGCCCGCCATCGCGGTTTGGTATCCCGCCTGTCCGAGAGCTTCGGCGATGGTAATTCCGTTTCGCCTAAGGTCCCGGCCGTTCTCTACCAGGCCTACTTTATGCGGATACTGGCCCGTCATAAGAGACGCCCGCGTCGGACAGCAGCGGGCACAGTTATAGAACTGCGTAAAGCGTAAACCATTCGCAGCCAGCTTGTCCAGGTTCGGCGTATGAATCTCTCCGCCGAAACAGCCCACATCCGAAAAACCCATATCGTCGGCCATAATGATTATGATATTCGGTCTCGATTGTCTCTCGGTTCGGGACGAGAACGCAGGCCCACAGCCAAGTGATAATACATAAGCCCCCGGAACCGAGCCAAGTAAAGTGTTTCTAAGGAATTGTCTTCGTGATATCTTCATCTTTTCCTTACCTCAATTAAATACAATCACTTCAACCCAACAGCAAACACAGAGAAGATTATACAGCATTTGAAAAACTTTGGCGAACCGTTTAGAATACATCTTTATTGATAGATAGCTGATTGAGTAGTAGCATCAATTTTTTGCACAAGGAGAAAGGTATGTATAGAGCCAATCCGACAAGACGTGATTTCCTCAAAATCTTAGGAGTTGGGGCCGCGTCTGCTGTTTTACCTTGGAGCCTTAATACAACAAACGCAAGCCGAACCCCCAAAAAGCCAAACATTGTCTTTATCCTTGCCGACGATTTAGGCTTTAAGGATGTCGGCTATCAGGGCGGCAATATCAAGACGCCCAACATTGACAAGCTGGCCAGTGAAGGGACAAGGCTCGACCAGTTCTATGTTCAACCCGTATGTTCGCCGACCCGTTCAAGTCTTATGACTGGTCGATACCCCATTCGCTGCGGACTTCAGGTCGGAGTTGTCAGGCCTTGGGCTGATTACGGGCTGCCTTTGCAGGAACGCACCCTGGCGGAGGCGCTTAAGGAAGCCGGCTACACAACAGCTATTTGCGGCAAGTGGCACCTCGGCCACTTAAGCTCGCGGTACCTGCCAACTTCCCGCGGTTTCGACCATCAGTACGGCCACTATAACGGCGCGCTCGATTATTTCACACATATTCGGGATGGCGGATTAGACTGGCACAGAAATGACCGGCCGTTGGCCGAAGAAGGTTACACAACCGACCTGATTGCCGACGAGTCGGTTCGCATAATCGCCCAGCACAATGTTTCCCGACCGCTGTTTCTATATGTACCCTTCAACGCCGTGCACTCGCCGTTTCAAGCGACGCAACCTTACATCGACATGTACAAACATATAGCGAACAAACGACGCCGCATATACGCCGCTATGGTGACATCTATGGATGATGCGATTGGCAGAATAGTCCGGGCCCTGCAAGAGCGAGGTTTGAAGCGCAATACCCTGATAATATTCTGCTCGGACAATGGCGGCGTGCAAGGCGTGGCTGATAACGGGCCTTTGCGCGGACATAAGGCACTGTTATACGAAGGTGGAATACGTGTGCCGGCTGTTGCCCTCTGGCCGGGTGTCATCAAGGCTGGGGGCGTTATAAAAGAGCCGCTTCATATAGTCGATATGTATCCGACACTGATTAAGCTTGCCGGCGCAAGGCTCGAACAACCATTACCGATTGATGGCAAAGACGCCTGGCCGACAATCACCGATGGCAAACCCTCGCCTCACGAAGAGATACTTCATAACGTCACACCCTCCGCCGGAGCAATTCGCCGGGGCAACTGGAAGCTTGTTTACAATGGCAGCATCGGTGCCAACAACACCGGCCCCGTCGATAAAAAAGTCTTTGAGCTTTTCAACATTGCAAATGACCCATACGAGAAAAACAATCTCGCCGACAAGTATCCGCAGAAATTCCAGGAACTTAAACAACGGCTTGAACATTACGCCAACGAGGCTGTTCCGGCCAATATCCCGCCGAACAAAATGCCAAAAAACTTTAAGGTCCCAAAGGTCTGGGGACATCTGGAATAATAATGCCCAGTCATCGACTGTTAAAAAGGAGAATAATATGAATAGAGTCATTCAGACAAGACGTGATTTTTTGAAAACTTTAGGATTGGGTTTTGCATCAATAGCTTTACCCGGATGCTCACAGGCCGTAGCGCAACGAGGCTCCGGCTACCGGGGCAAAAAGCCGAACATTGTCCTTATCATGGCCGATGATTTGGGATACTCCGACATCGGCTGTTTCGGCGGAGAAATCAGAACGCCTAATCTCGATGGATTAGCCGCGGGCGGAATGCGGTTTACGCAGTTCTATAACGCCGCCAAGTGCAGCCCGACACGGGCATCTCTTCTGACCGGTCAGTATGAGCACGCTGTCGGCGTACAGAATATGGAATACGGCGCTACCTTCGCCGAGGTCTTGCGCACCGCAGGTTACCGAACAATCATCTCCGGCAAGTGGCATCAAAAACCGCTGCCGACTACGCGCGGGTTCGACAGGTATTTCGGCCTAGCGGATGGATGCTGTAATTACTGGAATCCCGGAATCGAGGCGAGACCCGGTGAACCAAAGCCCGGCCGCAAAAGACCTGCCCCCCGCCGCTGGGCCATCGAGGGCAAAGCCATCATGGGATATGTCCCTAAAGATAAGAACTTCTACACCACCGACGCCTTCACGAATTATGCAATCAAGAGGCTTGAAGAATATAAGAATGAGAACAAGCCGTTTCTGCTTTATATGCCTTATACCGCGCCGCATTATCCTTTGCACGCATGGCCTGCAGATATCGCCAAATACCGCGGCAAATACAAAATCGGCTGGGACAAGCTTCGCCAACAGCGTTACGAGCGGCAGATAAAGATGGGACTGCTCGATGCGAAATATAAGCTCTCTCCCCGGGACGAGGCCGTCCCGAGCTGGGAGTCACTAAGTGAATCCGAAAAGGACCAGGCCGATTTGAAAATGGCAGTATATGCCGCGATGGTGGACCGAATGGATCAGGGCATAGGCAGGGTGTTCGCAAAAATAAAACAGCTTGGCAAATGGGACAATACGCTCATACTGTTTCATGCCGACAACGGCGGATGCCCGGAAACGCCCGATACAACTCCCGATATACCACCCGGACCGGTCGCGAGCTATCGCGCATTGGGCCCGCCGTGGGCCAATGCGAGCAATGCACCATACAGGAAATATAAATCCACCGACTATGAAGGAGGCGCATGCACGCCCTTCATAGCTTCCTGGCCCGGCGTTATCAAACCGGGAACCATAACCAGCCAGGTCGGGCATATCATTGACATTCTTCCAACGTTCATGGAAATGACCGGGTCTGTCTATCCGGAGCAGCTTAACGGCAGAAAGCTCAAGCAGCCGGCCGGCAAATCACTGCTGCCGATTTTCCAAGGAAAACAAAGGAAGGGACATGATGTTTTGTTCTGGCAGTTCAGCAAGGCCAAGGCCATCCGCACAGGCAAATGGAAACTTGTCCGCCTCGGCCAAGCCGACTGGGAACTCTATGACCTCGAAAAAGACCGAACGGAATTGAATAATCTCGCCCTGAAATATCCGCAGAAGGTCAAACAAATGGCGGCTATGTGGGAAGACTGGTGGGAAAAATGCAAAATTAAACCCAGTTAGAGCTTTTTTCCGAATTTGCCGCTTGATATTCAACAGAGTAAATGATAAGCCCTTCAGCCGTTCTCAGGGTAAAAAATGTTTTCATTGAGCTAAGAGAATTTGTTGTATCCTCTATAAATAATTCTCATATATAAGAATGAAAAATTCCACGAAAAAGCTCTTTTTTTCCTTGAAGTCAAGGGGGATAATCTGGTATAAGTGGTAATGCTGGGAATCTTAGTTTTGAATTTCCGGTATATAGAATATCCATAGTTTCCTGGGCAAACACCTAACGTATTAGGTGAGGAACGGATTTGGTGTGAGGTTGATACCTCGGAGGTAGAGTATTTCTATTTAAACTTGCAGCTAAAGGACAGCTTCCGCACATAGGTATCAAAAACTTCTCCTACAATTAAAGTCATTTTTTATAAGCACAGAATTTGGTGAAGATTCTTTGTTGCTTGCGTGGAAGGTAGTTTTAAACCGGTACAACCGAGCGCTGAATTTCTATTTATTAGCTTGTCAATAACAACGGATGTTTTGGTGTGTGGCTAAAACAAAATTCACAATAATTTCAATATTTTACAGGAGGACTATTATGTGTAAGAGATTGTTTGTTTTATTAACTTTTTTTGTGGTACTCGGTCTGGTCATTCCAAATGTCGTGTTCGCCGATGTTATCGAAGTCCGGGTTGCTGCGGGCGAGGATGATTCTGAGGAAGATGTGGCGACTGGTGCGATTGATCTGACCAGCTCAGACCTCGAAATAACCGAAGAGGGTGAGCCCGCTCTTAACCAGCTTGTCGGGATGCGTTTCAACGGCATTGCTATTCCGCAAGGAGCCACAATCACCAGTGCCTATGTACAGTTCCAAGTCGATGAAACTGACGTTCCGGGTGACAACCGGCCTGGCACAAAGTTCCTCAAGGGCGAAGCCGTTGACAATGCCGCGGCATTTACGGAGGCTGCCTTTGACATCTCGTCCCGGCCGACAACGGCCGCGGAGGCGAGCTGGGACTGGCCGGAGTGGCTTACGGAGGACGAAGAAGGTCCGGATCAGCAGACCTCGGACATCGCCGCCGTTATCCAGGAGATCGTGGACCGATTGGGCTGGTCGACGGGCAATTCGCTGGTGCTCATCATCACCGGTAGCGGTGAGAACTGCGCCGAAGCGTTCGACGGGGAACCGGAGGCGGCAGCATTGCTGCATGTAGAGTTTGATTCTGGCCAAGACCCGGAAGCCGCAAACACCCCAAGTCCGGCAAATGGTGAGGTTGATGTGAAGGCCGCACCGGTTCTTACCTGGACCGCCGGCGCTACAGCATTCCAGCACGATCTCTATTTGGGAACAGATATGGATTTGGTAGCGGCAAGTGATGCAAGTGTGCTCCAGGGTTCGCTGGCTGATGCCAGTTTTGCAGTTGATGTTAATGAACCCTTGAGTCGTGGAATCACATACTACTGGAAAGTTGATGTGACCACAGGCTCATCAAGAGCCAGTGAGTTCCATCCCGGTAATGTTTGGAGCTTCAGAATTGCCGATGATAATACTGCAAGCTGGGCTGCTGCTGCCGGTAAAGATTCACCTGCTTTCATCGCAACCTTCGTTGAAGACGGCCTCTACGATATTGGCGCGTTAAGCGGTGATATTACATATGAGTTCGTCGTTCAAAGCAATCCTGATGAAACAGAGGCCAGTATGGCCCTGATAGGCAGAAGACAGTTTGGCGACACCGAGGCAGGTATCAAGTATGAGCAGTGGAACAACACCGGTACCTACGGCGCAACCCTCTTTGGCGTCGTTGACCTTGATTTTGGTGTTCCCACAGCACCCGGTGAACCTACAGTTCTAACATTCGTTTCCAGCGAAGCTACGAATACATTGACGCTGTATGTCAACGGTACCCTTGCGGGCAGTGTCGATTCAGCCATTACTCTGTCAGGCCTTGTCGGCATTGGCTACGGCGCTCAGGGTGCGGACATGAGCGAATCATTCGATAACTTCGATGGTACTATCTTTGGCGTGGCGATCTATGACGAAGCCCTTGCAGAGGATTTGATCGCAGCGCATGCTGATGCTTATCTCAATCCTGTCACAGAAATAGTGCCGGTTGATCCCGGTACCGAAGGCCTCGCTGCATACTATTCA
>CAZIAN010000073.1:0-1496 GCA_964537355.1 uncultured Pirellulales bacterium
ATAGACATAAGATTCCAGACTAATGACTCAAATTCAAAACTCCTTAACTGAGGGCGAAAAAGTAGCCCCCGGCAGAAAAGCAAGTAAGCACACACCGAGGGTAAACTCAAGGAGTAAAAAACAGTCCCTCTATAATTAGACGAGTGGACAGTTTTGAGTCGAAAAATGTCTCGATTTTCGATGCTGGATTCTTGTAACACGTTATTATGGAAGGAGATAGAAATTTTGAAAATATTTTATTTTTGTTTTTAACAGTGAGCGTTTTTGACTGAAAACACTTAAGTCCTTCAAGATAACACTGACCAATGGATGGCCATTTCTGGGGTAGAGGGCACCGCAATCGGTCTTTACGAGAGCAAGCCTTGTATCATGATTTTTACATCCTCAAAACCACAACAACTCCAGGACAAAATACCGTCAACAATCGAGGGCTATCCTGTAATTATTGAAGAAACGGGAGAGTTTCACACACTGGACTAATCGTATCCCCGAAATTTTTTACACATTTCAAGCATCAGGCCGCACCTAAATAGTTTGTGATTTTCACAAAAAAGTGATGTACAATTCACAGGAAATTTATGCACAGGAAAGAAAAGTATTATGATGGAAAACTCATGGCCGAGATTGAGGTTGGCGAATAATAAAGACTGCGGGAAAGTAACGGAGTTGGTCTATGGTGTTCTGAGGGAGTATGACCTTAAGCCGGACCCTGCGGCCACGGACATTGACATCCAAGATATCGAGCAATCCTATTTTGAGCGAGGCGGGGTATTTTATGTGCTTGGAGAAAAGGACGGCACAATAATCGGGGCTTACGGGCTGTATCTAATTGACAAGCAAACGTGTGAACTTCGCAAGATGTATTTACACAACGCACACAGAGGCAAAGGACTGGGCAAAATGCTGCTGGAAGATGCCCTGGCAAAAGCGAGGCAAATAGGATTTAAGAAAATGACCCTGGAAACCGCTTCGGTATTAAAAGAAGCGACTAGTTTGTATAAAAGATACGGATTTATCGAGTATGAGCCGGAGCATCTGTCAAGCAGGTGCGACCAGGCGTTTGTGCTCGAATTAGAATAGAATCCAGCAGCGCAGAACAGCCCTATTTCACAATACCAAAACGACAGTTGGCGGCGAGTGGATTTTGTCTGCTCAAATTCTTACCTGAAACCGCCTGTTTTGCCGATAGCATACAATAAAGGACTATATTCAACTATCTCGACGGTTTTATTGTAAGTAGAGCAATTACGCGAACGTATGCAAACAGAAACAAAGCAAGGCAGATTGAAAACGTTAATCTTCAAAGACGGCAATCTGCATCTGCCGAGTCCTACAGGCGCTCTGCCGCAATCATTAATCGAAGCCAACCAGGCCGCAGTGAGCGGAAGGATCGAGGAGGCAACTAAGCTTCTAAAAAGTAAGGTCGAACAGGCCGTCCTTGAAATAATCGAGCAGGACCCGCTTAGAACAGACATTATGTTAGCGATGGGGATGCT
>CAZIAN010000073.1:1596-14253 GCA_964537355.1 uncultured Pirellulales bacterium
AAATAATCGAGCAGGACCCGCTTAGAACAGACATTATGTTAGCGATGGGGATGCTGTTCAAGCAGACCAGCCAATTATACAAGGCCAAAATATTGTTTGAAAAGATATTGCAGCAGGAACCACATCCTTTAGTTTATAACGAGCTTGCGTATATCTGCCGGTGCATGGGACAATTGTCGGAGGCGATACAATATCAAACAAAGGCCGTCGAAGCGGACCCGAACAGCGCAGAACTCTTAGCTAATCTGGCCAGAATGCTGATAGGAACCGGTAACGCCGAGGAGGGTATCAATCTATTTCGAAAGGCCGTGGAAATCGAACCAGGCAATGCGGCAATGCACTCTAATTTTCTGTTTAACCTGCATTTCCTGCCAAACCTGGACCCTCATAAGCTTTTTATCGAACACGAGAGATGGGGGCGGATTCACGCTCCAGCTTCTTTAAGCCGGGTATCTCACAGCAATGTCCCGGACCCTGACCGCCGGCTTCGAATAGGTTATATGTCGCCGGACTTTTGCTCGCATCCGGTAGCGTATTTCTTTGAGCCGCTTCTTGATGGACATGACTCAGTAGAGGTTGAAGTTTTCGGGTACGGTAATGTTAGAATGCCGGGTTCTGTCACCGAACGGCTAAAGCAAAAGTTCGACCACTACCGCAATATTCGCGGCCTTGACGATAAAACAGTTGTTGAGATGATTCAGCGGGACAAAATCGATATTCTTGTGGAACTTGCCGGCCACACTACCGACAATGGTCTGCTTGTTATGGCACATAAGCCGGCTCCAATCCAGGTTACTTATCTGGGTTCACCGGATACGACAGGAATGGAGGCAATCGATTATCGTTTTACAGATACCCTGGCCAATCCTCCGGATTCCGAAAAATTCAATACTGAAGAACTGGTCTATTTGCCGGATGGATTTATCTGTTATAAACCCTCTGATTCTGCGCCGCCGGTGACGGCGCTGCCGGCTTCTCGAAATGATTTTATCACCTTTGGTTCGTTTAACAGTCCCAGCGAGATACATCCGCATATTATTAAGTTCTGGGCCAGAATTCTAAGAGAGAATCGCAACTCTCACATTTTATTAAAGTTCGGAGTGAGCACCGATAGCCGGATGAGCAGGCATTACTTCAGCCAGTTCGAGCGGTGGGGAATCAGCTCAAGCAGGGTGGCTATCTGCGGGTGGAAACCCATGGACGAGCATTTGGGACTGTACGGGCAAGCGGATATCGCGCTGGATACATACCCGTGCAACGGTTTTACAACCACCTGCGAGGCCCTTTGGATGGGCGTACCGGTAATTTCGCAGGTCGGCGAATGCCATGCCTCTCGTATCGGACTGAGCATACTCAAAACAGTCGGACTCGATTTCCTTGCGGCTTCTACACCGGACGAATACGTTGCCAAAGCCATAGCACTTGCGGCCAATCCTAAGGCTCTTGCTCAGCTTCGTGCTTCTATACGACCGCTAATGAAGGAAAGCGCATTGTGTGATGCAAAGAAATTTGCCCGGAAAGTCGAAGCAGCATATCGAAATATGTGGCATCGATGGATTGAATCCGTCTGAAGACAAAAACCAGAAATTAAATAATGGCAACAGAAAAATACATCATCCTTACAACTATAAATTACCCTACCAAGGCTGTTGAAACGATAGCAAAGACGAAAAAAGACTGGACTATTCTTGCTGTTGCAGACAGGAAAACACCTCTCGACTGGAACTGTCAAAACGTCAGCCTAATGTCCATAGACGAGCAGAAGGCATTTGACAGCAACTTTGCACAGGAATGCCCGCTGGACCACTACGCCCGCAAAAATATCGGCTATATCAAAGCCATCCGGGCTGGCGCCCGGATTATTGCCGAAACCGATGACGACAATATTCCCAAAGAGAACTTTCTGACTTCTCTCAATCAAAGCGTAAAAGGACGATTGGTTAAGAATACCGGATGGGAGAATATATACAGGCATTTTACGGACGAGCGAATCTGGCCGCGAGGTTTCCCGCTGGAATATATAAATCGAAGCCTGGAAACACCCAGCCCGCTAACCGGCGAATTCGTCTTTGACTGCCCCATCCAGCAGTACCTGGTTGACGGCGATCCTGATGTTGATGCGATTTATCGTCTGACGACAAAAGCTCAAACGAAGTTCCTCCCGAACACAATCGTTCTTTCGCAAGGGACATTCTGCCCGTTCAATTCTCAGAATACAATCTGGTGGTCTGATGCTTTTGCCCTTCTTTATTTGCCGGGTACAGTAAGTTTTCGGATGACGGACATCTGGCGTTCGTTTATCGCACAGATATGCCTTTATAACGCAGGTAAACAGATAGCATTCGGCCAGGCCACAATGTTTCAGGATAGAAACCAGCACAGCCTTCTAAGGGATTTTGCCGACGAAATTGCCGGCTATCTAAATAATGCGAGGATAATGGAACTGCTCGGCGATACCAGCCTGTCAGATGAACCAAATCAAATCGGGCCTAACATGCGAATCTGTTATGAACGATTAGTAGAAGCACAGATTGTTTCTCAGGATGAGTTGCATCTTGTTAATTTGTGGCTGAAAGATATTGAGGAATTCAGCAAAAATATCGAGATGGTACCGGCTGGAAATTTAATTTAAAAAACGAACTGGTCTTTGAAAACAGTTTGGAATTCAAACACATCATTGAAATCATCTATCGTATCGGTTTCCGCGGCACTCATCCACTTGTGTCTTATCATCAGATAAACGATTTCACCGAAATCACGGGTTGTCTTAATACCCCATGTGTTCAGTACCAGCATTGCCAGTCTCCCCCACTTTTCGAGAGCCAGTTTTCGCAATCCTTCACAGAGTGTTTGGCCGCTGATGTGTCTGGGCTCGACAGTTATCTTTTTGACAGTAAAGCTGAGTCCCTCATAGACAAACTTGATAGCCTGTGGGTTGAATCGGCTGTCTTCTTTGGCAATTTGCTCAAAATTCTTTTTCATTTCCAAAAACTTGCCTAACTGGCTTATAGCCAGATAATTTATGTGCCTATAAGGCACCTGCATTTCATAAAAGTTTGGTTCAATGTTAACATATACATTATAAAGCTTTTGTAATTGAGGGTCAATAATCCTTCGGCCATAAAAGAATTATGGTAGCCTGACTAAAGAATCTCTTGACTGACCGCGTTTTTTAGTTGAAAATCCAGTTATGGCCCGCAGAAATTGGCAGTAAGATTAAAGCTGAAAACCGTGCCTTTTAGACACCTGACTTTAAGCCATTTTGGAGGTGATGTCCTATGTTAAGAACAATTATTTATCTAACGGTGTTGTTGAGCAGTCAGAGCGTATTAGCTCAAACAAGCGATTATTTGAACTCAGCGTATGGCGAGCAGCTTGCCTCTTCCACCGAGCAGGTCGGTTTATGGTGGGCCTCATCCGGGTGGAAAATAAGCCCGGATAAAGCACTGCCGGAAACAAAAGGCCGGGCGATAGTAATACGTGCGGCCCGTAACGAAGCAGAGGCGGCGCAATTAGTAGTCAGGCCAACAGTTTCATTACAGGATTTTACTGTGCAACCCGCAGCTTTAACCGGCCCCGACGGAGTCACTATCCCTGCTGAAAACGTCGAAGTGCTCAAAGTGCGATACGTCAATGTTACAGTCCCAACAGACAAAAGTTCGGCGGGCGGCCTTTGGCCTGACCCCCTGCCGCAACTTAAAGGTGCCATTAAGCTTCAGGCAAATAGAAATCAGCCGTTCTGGCTTCGTGTCAAAGTCCCCAGCCGGGTGCCGGCCGGAGTCTATACCGGAAGTATTCAACTTTCGGCACAAAACTACAGCGCCGATGTCAAACTACGCGTGAAGGTTTATGATTTCGTTCTTCCCGACCAGATGACCTGCACAACAGCTTTCGGCTTTACCCCATCCAATGTATTTCGTTATCAGAAACTCTCCGATCTTCAGCAAAAACGGCAGGTCATCGACAAGTACTGGGCCAGCTTCGGCGCCCACCATATATCACCCTACAATCCCGCACCTTTAGATGATTTGAAAGTTACCTGGCCCAAAGTTACCGAGTCAATTAAACCCGAAGAGCTTAAGCCGGCCTTTGACTGGACCTCCTGGGACAAAGCGATGCAACGAGGAATTGATTACTACCACTTTAACTCGTTTCGGCTCGGTATTCCGGGGCTCGGCGGCGGAACTTTCCATGCACGGCGTGACCCGGAACTGCTCGGATTCAGCGAGGATACACCCCAGTACAAAGCCGCCTTTAACTCCTACTGCCGGGGAATCCAGGAGCACCTGAGAGAAAAAGGCTGGCTCGACGAGGCCTTTGTTTACTGGTTCGATGAACCCGCCCCAAAAGACTACGAGTTTGTTATGAACGGCTTCGCCAAGCTTAAAAATGCAGCCCCTGACATCACTCGCATGCTCACCGAACAGGTCGAACCGAATCTAATCGGCGGGCCGGATATATGGTGCGCTGTTTCAAACAACCATAAAGACGGACCGGCCGAACAGCGGCGCAAATATGGCGAAAAATTCTGGTGGTATGTCTGCACAGGACCAAAAGCACCCTATTGTACTTTATTCATCGACCACCCCGGCACCGAGCTGCGAGTCTGGCTCTGGCAGAGCTGGAAACACAAAATCGACGGTATCTTAGTCTGGCAGACGAACTACTGGACAAGCTCCACCGCCTACCCTGATCCAGAGCATCCCCAGAATCCTTACGAAGATCCAATGGGCTGGCGCGTCGGTTACGGTACACCCAAAGGCGTCAAAAAACCCTGGGGCAACGGTGACGGTCGATTCATTTATCCACCCGAGGCAGCCGCCGATGCCCATCCCTCAGAGGCGGTTCTCGACGGTCCGGTTGATAGCATCCGCTGGGAAATGTTGCGTGACGGCATCGAGGACTACGAGTACATGGCTACTCTGAAAAGACTGCTCAAAACCAAAAAGGACAAACTCACAGCTCAACAGCTTAAAAAATATACGACTCTGCTTGAAGTGCCCGAAAGCATTACGAAGGACATGACCAACTTCACAAAAGACCCGGCCCCCATCGAAGATTACCGTGACCGGATAGCTCGAGCGATAGCCAGAATAAATAAATTATAACAATATCATCAATGTTCACTGTTAAGGTATTTTCCTAAAACTAATTAATTGAAAGGAGAAAATATGGATTTTGGTCCTCATTTCCAGAATTTTCCGCCCGTGTTTACCGCAATATTCATCGTATTCGGAATTCTAATGGGCCTGATAGTGCTCATCATAAAAATATTGATCTACTGCAAGATATTTTCCAAGGCCGGCTACTGCTGGGCACTCGGACTGCTAATGCTCGTACCAATAGCAAATATTATCATGCCATTTGTTCTAGCTTTTGGGGATTGGCCGATTCAAAAAGAGCTGCGATTACTGAAACAACGGCAGGAAAAACCGGGAGCGTAAGTCTTATATTCCGCTCAATAGCGATATATCACCTGAAAAAAACGGTGAAAAAATGAAGATTATACTACGCACAAGCGTATTATTTATAGCAGTGCTCTTTATTAACCGATACATTTGTCCAGGAGAACTTGTTATATGAACGCACATGAGATACACGTAAGCGTAATAGAACCTATCAGTCCGGCTTTCGAGAAGGTAAAGACTATCCTTTTCAGGCCTTTCGACTTAGGCAAATGGTTCACCATCGGCTTTTGTGCCTGGCTGGCATACCTTGGCAGCGGTGGTGGAGGGGGAGGAGGCAGCGGAAGAGGCGGAAGAGGATATTCCAATGTCCATGAAGGCTTCGGTCAGGCAAAAGAGTATGTTCTGGCAAACCTGGGCTGGATTATTCCTATAGCCTCAATTGCAGTCATATTGATAATTGTGCTATGGTTTGTTTTTAAATGGTTAAGCAGCCGGGGCCGATTTATGTTCCTCCATTGTGTCGCTCAAAACAAAGCAGAGGTCTCAACTCCCTGGACAAAATTCCGGCAACACGCCAACAGTTTATTTTTGTTCAGAATCGTATTAGGCTTAATAGGTTTTGTTGTTATAGGATTGCCTGTTCTTTTAGCCGTTGGTTGCATTGTGATGATGATAGCCGGTGACGGGGCATTTGCAATCGGTATCTTAGGAGGAATATTAATCGGTCTTATTATTCTTGTCGGGGCAATTATTTTTGGCTTAATCAGCAAATTCACAACGGACTTTGTCGTTCCGATTATGTTCTTACGAACAACAAGCTGCACCGCCGGCTGGCGGGAATTCCTGACAATACTCTCCGTCAACAAAGCCCGCTTCGCTCTTTATATTCTTTTTCAAATAGTCATAGCAATGGCGATAGGTTCGATTATTTTTATGGGCTTTTGTATAGGATGCTGCCTCTGTTGTGTAAGCTTTCTGTTGCTCATACCCTATATCGGCACTGTCATACTGTTGCCTATACATGTTTTCACACGGAGCTATTCTCTGTTATACCTGGGGCAGTTCGGCCCCGAGTTTGACGTTTTCAGTAAAGAAACCGAAAACTTACAATCTATCTGAAAACTGTTTCGTTGTTAATTAAGTGAAGAAACTGGAAAACCAGCACTGATTTCAGGCAAAAATCATCCCTTGTGTGGATTCTCTCCATAGAGACATACCTCATTCAACAATTTCTACATAAAAGCGATTTCAAAACTGCTTCTACACAACTTATAGAGAATTTTGTTGCAAAACGCTGTTTGGGTAATAGTATTTACCAAATAATAACTAACAGCCCCATAGTGACGGCACTGGTAAATACTAAAAAATGGTCTTTACATTACACAGATACTTATTTAGAGAGCTTTTTCGAGTTTTTGTATTAGCGGCCGTAGCGCTGACATTAATCCTGAGCTTGGGTAGTATCCTTAGGCCGGTCCAGGAATATGGCGTAGGACCCGGGCAGGTAATCCACCTGATGGGTTATTTCCTGCCGATAACTCTGACTTTTGTTCTTCCGATGGCGGCGTTATTCGCCGGGGCCCTGGTGTACGGACGATTTGCCGGCGATAATGAGCTTGACGCCTGCAGAGCAAGCGGAATAAGTCTGCTGTCGATGGTTTATCCCGGTCTGGCTTTAGCGATTATGGTAGCGGTTGCAAATCTGCTTTTAAGCTTTCATGTAATGCCGGCATTCATACACCGGGCGGAAAATTCACTCAAAAACAATGCGAAACAAATACTTTTCCGCAATATCCAGCGGAACAGATATTACACGCTGCCGGACAGCGGGTACCTGATTTACGCCGACCAGGCCGACCTGCAGCACGATGTTCTTTCAGGTGTGATTTGCGTTGAATTAAAAGATTACGGGATTGGAAAGATTATCACTTCTGAAGGTGCAAAAGTCAGTTTCAAGTCGCGTAATAGATTCAATGAAGTGCAAATAAGCGCATTCATGGCTCACCAGATGAGTGACGAAGACGAGGGAGGGGCCGAATCGCTGACATTGATAAAGGAGTTTGGTTCGCTGTTGGGTGATGATATTAAATTCAAGAAAATCGATGAAATGAAAAAAATCAAGGCAGACCTGACGCAGTTTTACCCGATTGATAAATTGGCGCGTGATACTTATGCACAACTGACTACAGAGCTGTTAGCGAGGGACATTAAGACCAGAATAGATAATAGTACCAACAGCTTCTATGAACTGCTCGGCGAGCCAAACTCTGTCAGATTTACCGCCGGTCAATGCAATGTAAAAGACGACGAAGAAGTCGAGTTGTCCGACAACGTCAAGGTCTTTGAATACGATACGGACAGTAAGCGGGTTTTGCGCACTTTAAGATGCGAAAGGGCTTCGCTGCATATCGAGGGCGATAAGCTGGCGCCGACTTTGACAATGGTCATCTATAAAGCAAAGATTGAGGGCTTAGAGGGGTCGAAATTGCGACATATTGTTCGTGGTTTGATTCCGCCCCAGGCTGTGGAGGCCATAGCAAATCAATTCAGAACTGAGAACGGCGAATCATTACAAGCAGAAATGCTTGCTACTCCATTCTCGGGAATGGAACAAAGCCTGGAACTGTCAAAATTGCAAAACAAACTTCGAAGAACAATCCAAATTACCCTTTTGGAGATAAAGGCCGAAACACATTCACGATTGGTGTTTGGAATAGGCTGTGTATCAATGATAATGATTGGCATTGGTTTGGGGATAATAAAGAAAGGCGGACATCTGCTTAGTGCTTTTGGCGCAAGTTGTGTGCCCGCTGCAGTACTAATAGTCTGCATAATGAGCGGCAAACACATTGCCGAAAACCTCGGCTCACAAAATGTTTCAGGCATAGCCTTGATGTGGGGTGGATTGGCATCTTTATCTTTATTGGCTGTTGTGATATACGGTTGGCTATTGAAAAACTAAAAATTATTCAAAGTTCACTAATCATAGAATATAAAATATGAAGATATTGGACAAATATGTTGCAAAGAATTTTCTGATTGGCTACGTAATTGCCTTTTGTGTTCTGATAGGCCTGCGAATAATTATTGATTTGTTCGTAAATCTCGACGAATTTACCGAGCACCCCGACCTTAGTGCTATGGACGTCATGAAAAACATACTGGCATTTTACGCTCTGCGCTGCACACTTTACTTTCGTGAATTCGCCGGAATGATAACCGTTGTCGCCGCCTCCTTTTCATTCAGCAAGATGGTACATTCCAATGAGCTGGTAGCCGTGATGGCATCCGGCGTTAGTTTGAAACGGGTTATTGGGCCGATAGTTCTTCTTGCATTGCTGCTGACCGGCGTGCTGGTAATTGACCAGGAATTTGTAATACCGTCACTTGCAGATAAACTCGTACGCAGTCATGAAGATATCCCCGGCCAGGAATCCTACCGTGTCAAGTGTATCAGCGATAGTAACGGCTCACTAATCTTCTCTGGAAGATTTGATGTAGCAACGTCAACACTATACAGACCGACCATCATCACACGGCGCCAAATAACGAATTCGTACATCTGGGAGGTAACCGGCCGAATAGATGCCGACAAAGCAGTTTACAATGGCGAAGCCAAAAGGTGGGATTTAATTAACGGGCGATTTATCGAAATAAATTCTACAAAAGGTAAACAACCGATGGCTTTTTACCCCTGCGAAATTACTCCCAATGAGATTTGTATCAGGCTCGAATCCGAGCACAAAACTTTGCTGAGCTGGAAGCAGTTGTCCACCCTTGTAAAACAGGCGGAACAGGGAAAAATCAAGGATTCGCGTGAGCTTTACAGCCAGAAGCACTTTCGTGTAACCGAACCGATTATCAACCTGGTAATGCTTATGGTATGTCTGCCGATTTTGGTTTGTCGTGATCCGAAGGCGATGAAGTCGGCGGTTACGATTAGCTTCTGCTTGGTAGGTGTGTGTTTTATCGTAACCTTTATCTGTAAAATGATAGCCCCGGAGACTAATATCAGCAACTTTTATCAAATTGGGTTTTATGCGTGGCTGCCGATATTCATCTTTTTCCCGATAGCTCTTATTGAATTGGATTCAATGAAAACATAGATTCATCACACCCGGCAAAATTTATAAAATAACAATCCATGTCCTCAAGTGCTAAAAACTGAACTTCAGATATACCCCAATCACACTTATATCTTTCCACTCCCTGCTGCTTCTGCTCGATTGCCCCAGATAAAAGACGTCTCTTTAATTTCCCTTTCTCTATATTCAAATCTCGACCTGTCACTAACATCAAGACCGAAAGGCCGCTCCGCAATATCACGATCATCTTGCACTATTAAGATTTTTACCTTTGCTTATCACTTGTTTCTCTTTACCGCTTACGCAAAACAATGCTATCAGGGGACAATGTGGTTGTATTATGTTGAACAGTCGGATTCGGCTAAAGGCTGATTTCACAGTTTTGCTGTCTGACCTTTTTTAATACCATCTCGGATTTCTTTATTTATCCTGACGCTGCACCAGGCCTTGCCGCACATTGAGCAGTAATCGGCGGATGGTAATTCTTCTTCACCAATTTCTTTACATGCCTGGCTGTGCATTCTTTTGGCTGTTTGCGGGTCGAGTGATTCGGCCAGATGAGTATTCCAATCCAGACTTGTTCGCGCAATGCTAAGCCTCTTATCCCGCTCGGCGACACCTTTGAGGCCGCGGGCAACATCGCCGGCATGTGCGGCGATTTTTGCCGCAATTACGCCTGCTCGAACATCATCCACATCGGGCAGACCCAGATGCTCTTTGGGTGTAACATAGCACAAAAACGATGCGCCGTAAAAAGCAGCCGCGGTCCCGCCGATTGCCGATGTAATATGGTCGTAGCCAGGTGCGATGTCGGTTACCAGCGGGCCAAGGACATAAAACGGAGCACCGTGACAAATCTCATGCTGGATTTCCATATTGTATTGTATCTGGTCGAACGGAACGTGGCCGGGGCCTTCGACCATCACCTGACAGCCCTTTTCCTGTGCCCTTGCAGTGAGTTCGCCAAGGGTTTTTAATTCCGCTATTTGTGCATCGTCGGTAGCATCGGCGATTGCACCCGGTCGCAAACCATCGCCCAGAGAAAAACAAACATCGTATTCGGCCAATATATCGCACAAATCATCGAACATGTCATAAAAGGGATTTTGTTTGTTGTGATAAAGCATCCATTTGGCCAACAGCGCTCCGCCCCGGCTGACAATACCCGCAATGCGATTCTCAATTAAAGGCAGATGCTCTTTTAATACACCGGCATGAATTGTGAAAAAATCTACACCCTGTTTGGCCTGTTTTTCAACTGCCTCCAGAATTAACTTGCTGTCAATATCCTCGACATTTCTGTCCTTTATCATTTCATATATTGGCACCGTTCCGAATGGTACCGGGCACTCTGCCAGCAGTTTCTCGCGTATTTGGTCAAGGTCGCCGCCGGTACTCAAATCCATAATCGCATCGGCACCGGCGTCCAGTGCCGCTTTCATCTTTTCGATTTCACCTTCGGCCGAGCTACGAATACTGCTCGTACCGATATTTGCATTTACTTTTGTAGAAAGTAATCGGCCTATACCGCAGGCCTTAAGATTAGCTTTCAGATGCAGCTTGTTTGCCGGTATTACCAGTCGGCCGGCGGCAAGTTCTTCGCAAATAAGCTCAACACCAACATTTTCCGCCCTGGAAATGAATTTGACTTCCTCGCTAATCGCCCCCGTTTGTGCGATTTGTAATTGTGTAGCCATTATTTTAGGTTCCCCGTTAAAAATAAAAAAATCGCTCCTGCTATGAAGCGATTCACTTTATGACTGTAAATTTCAATATCAGCCAATCACTTTCCTACGCAGGCATCTCATCACATTTATGATAATCCTGTTCAGGTTCAAAGGGTTTTTTCTCAGGCCTGCTTTTCAACAAAGCCACCCCTAGTGAACTGTATTCATTATATCTTATTACCCCCGGCAGTCAAATTAATAACTGCATCTGGTTATTGACGCCGCTTGTTACCTTCGCCGCCTTTGTATAAAAACGTGAACCCCACTTTTATTCGAGGTAACGATATCCGGCCTATTATCGCCATTGATGTCGACAACCTCGAACTGTGTCCCAATACCGGAGCTGTCATCGATTACGTGCATCTTAAACTCGACTTTGCCCTTTTGTGGACGGCTTACTTCGAACCAATACATCATAGCCGGATCTTTTCCGCCGGGATCTCTACCCATATGCGCTAAGTGACGCTTGCCGGTAACCAGGTCTTTAATTCCGTCCCCATTCATATCAATAAGGCGTATCGCGTGCGGCTGTGAATACTCTTTGGAGATAAGGTGCTGCTCGAACTGCGGCCCATCCGCTCCCGGACTCTGCTCGAACCACCAGATGCCGTAATTATGCGCCGAGCTTGTAATCACGTCGTTGTCGCCATCATCATCCATATCATAAACAAGTATATCCGCACAATCCGGCCCGAGATTAGCAGGGTGAAATTCCCAGTTGGTTTTGGTTCTGTCACGTGGCGCTTCCCACCACCCTTCTTTTATGAGAACATCGTTTCGACCGTCACCATTGACATCACCTACGCCCAGACCGTGGCTGTATTTCTCCGTACCCGGAGCATTCGGACCGGCGGCGATAATGTGCATATCCCACAAGCCTTCGAGGTCATTCGGCACACTGAACCATGCCATTTGGCCCTTGGGGCGAACGGCGAACACCAAAACCGGCTGGCCGTTACCAAGCAGGTCAAGAAACAATGGCGTTTCGTTGCAGGCGCTGTCAACAACCATTCTCTTCTTCCAGTGGCCGGGTTTGTTCTTCGGATTCTCATACCACCAGCACGGCTCACTGGGCATCCCGATGATAATCGAATCGACCCAGCCGTCACCGTTTACATCCTGTGCAAAGTTAGCAAAAGTCTGGCTGTAGCCCTTTGTCCCATCGTACTGACCAACAGGACGGACTTCGTGCATTTCCCATTTAGGCGCTTCGTACCATACATCACCCGCAAGGACGTCTATTCTACCATCATGATTAACATCCCCAACCGCAACTCCTTCGGCACGGAAAGTCGTATCCACTACGATTTTCCTAAATCGCACCTGGCCATTTGCCACCGAAATACCGCAGAAAAACACCAATGCTATTAGTAAGAACATCTTTGTTTTCTTCATAATTACCTCCTGCTCTAAATGTTGATTACGAATTGCCCGGAT
>CAZIAN010000074.1:0-1818 GCA_964537355.1 uncultured Pirellulales bacterium
GAGACTTTAAGTTGTTCTCCCGCAGTATCAGCAACATTGGTAAAATAATCCGCTACAGCGGTGATTTGATATCCACCGTGCTTTTCCAACATTCCCGCAATCATCTTGCCGCGACTACCCAGACCGATACAGCCGGCCTCAATACGAGAGTTGGCTCTGGTACTGCTTACACTGCCGGGCTTGACAATCGTAAAGGAGATAGCGGCTGCCCCAACACCCGACATAAAACTGCGACGATTCATACGCTTATTTTCTTGCTTATTCATATTACGCCCCTTTCATCGATTACTGTGATTGGCCTTATTGTCGGATATTCTGAATATTCTTAAATTTAGAATACTCGATGGAATTATAACATTATAGACTCCTGTTTTTAAGCTGCATTTACAATTGACAAGGATTTTTCGATATGGGAGTAATAGTGAAGGCAGAAATTGTATTTATAAAACAGAGTTGATATGTTAATAAGAAAGGTGTTTCGTAGTGTTACAAAGGACTCTGATAAACATTCTAAGGGGATATGCTGATGGCAAAAAAATGGACTGCAGAAGAAATTTTAGAAATGGCCCGTTTATTTCAGCCAGCCTGTGTGCTGACTGCGGCAGCGGATTTGGATGTGTTTAGTCCGCTTCACGAAAAGCCAATGACTGCTCAGACTCTGGCTTCCGAGCTTGATACTGATTTGCGGGCAACGACCATTCTACTCGATGCGCTTGTAGCGATGGAGTTTCTGACCAAACAGAGTAGTAATTATAGTATTCCTGAGGATGCGGCCAAATTGCTGACGGAGAATTCAGCTAACAGCGTTCTGCCTATGGTTCGACATCTGGGTAATTGTCTTCGTCGCTGGGCCGTACTCGCCGGTGTGACACAAACAGGGAAACCTGCCGAGCGAATTCCGAGCACTCGCGGCCAGGCGGCGGACCAGGCCGACTTTATCGGCGCTATGCATAATTTCTCCGGGCCAATAGCCGCTGAGGTAGTTGGTAAATTACAGCCGTTGAAATTCGACCATTTGCTTGATATCGGAGGCGCCTCAGGTACATGGACTATGGCGTTTCTTAGTGCCGTTCCAGAGGCAAAGGCAACGCTGTTTGACTTTCCGCAGGTTATATCAATGGCCGAGCAGCGTATCGCCGAGGCCGGACTGGGTGACAGAGTGAGCCTTGTACCGGGCGATTTCTATATTGATGATTTACCTAATGGAGCAGACCTGGCCTGGCTCGGGGCGATTTGTCACCAGAACTCCAGAGACCAAAACCGGGCACTATTCAAAAAGATACACAAAGCCATTAAGGATGAAGGTATTGTGGTAATACGTGATGTGGTTATGGGCCCATCTCACACTGAGCCCAAGGGTGGGGCGTTATTCGCTGTCAATATGCTTGTCAATACGGAAGGTGGCGGGACTTACACTTTCGATGAATACAGCCATGACCTTAGTGAGGCGGGATTTGGTCAGGTGAAGTTGGTTCATCAGGATGAGAGTATGAATTCTTTAATCAGGGCTGAAAAGGTGAAGAAATGACTTTTTTTTCATATTCATGGAGAGTCTGAAATGATTCGAAATAAACACTTGTTGTTGATAATTCTGTTTCAGTGGATAATCGGTTCCTTCTTATTAGGGGTACCATCTTTTGCAAAAGAATCAGGTTATATAGACATAGGTTCAAATCGTGAGTTGTTTGTTGATCATTATCTCATCGAGCGTCTTGACGGTACACATCTGATATTGCATCATCCGCATGATGAGGGGCCGGTACTCAAATTCGATCAACCCTGGGAAGGACCTTTCTGTGGATACTGCACTGTGATAAA
>CAZIAN010000074.1:1918-11527 GCA_964537355.1 uncultured Pirellulales bacterium
AAAGCTCTGGGTGGCACAAGAAAGAGCGGCCTCATTGCATATGTCTCCCCCGATGGTGTTCACTGGAAAAAGCTTAGGGAAAAAGCTGTTTTTACTAAGGGTATTTTTGATTCCCAGAATGTGGCCTTTTGGTCCGACAGCGAGCAATGCTATCTCTGTTATTTTCGCACCTGGACTGAAACAGACTATGGCGGCTTCCGCACTATCAGCCGAACTACGTCAAGGGATTTTGTGAATTGGAGTGATCCGGTCGAAATGAAATTTGGTGATACGCCTCTTGAACACCTATATACGAACCAGACGCATCCTTACTTTCGCGCGCCACATATCTATGTTGCTGTTGCTGCCCGTTTTCTTCCCGGGCGACAGGTTCTTAATGAAAAACAGGCTGCGCAATTAAAAGTGAATCCCAATTATTTCAAAGACTGCTCCGATGCTGTTTTCATGACTTCGCGTGGTGGTAATGTTTATGACAGGACCTTTATGGAGGCGTTTATACGACCTGGCATCGGCCTGCAAAACTGGGGCTCCCGCTCAAACTATCCCGCTCTGAATGTCGTTCAAACCGGAGTTGCCGAAATGTCGATTTACGTCCAGCACGACTATGCGCAGCCAACTGCGCATCTGCGCCGTTATTCGCTGCGGCTTGATGGTTTTACTTCGATATATGCTCCGTATAAGAGCGGCAGCATGACAACGAAAACATTTATTTTTACAGGCAAAAAACTTTTGTTCAACTTTGCCACTTCCGCTCCGGGCTATATAAAGGTTGAAATACAAGATTCCCAGGGCAAATCTATTCCCGGCTATTCACTTTCTGACGCGGAAGAACTGATAGGTAACTATATTGAGCATCCTGCTTCCTGGCGTTCAGGAACTGATGTATCTCCGCTCTCGAATCAGCCGATCCGGCTTCATTTTATGATGAAGGACGCGGATCTTTATTCTCTGCAATTCATACCATAAGCTTGACTTATAAAGCGAGTTGTTATATAATTACCTGACGTAACGGAAACTATCCAAAATCGTATCCGAGATACGACAGAATATGAGCTTCTCATATTTGTTTTGGAGGAATTCAACAAAGCTTCGTAGAGGAACGGTGAAATGTCCTTAGCATTTATTCAACTAAAAATGAAGCCATATTGGTTTTTGTTAGTGACAATAACTCTGTTGACAATACAGACAGGAACTGCCCGGCCCGCGACGTATTACGATTACAAATCTCTGAGGAAACATCTGGTATCCCTCGCTAAACAAGACCCCAATCTTGTGCGAGTTGACAGCATAGCTCAGTCAATAGGCAAGCGAAAGGTCTGGGTGGTGGAGGTCGGCAAGGGCGGCGAAGAAAATCGAAAAAAACGTCCCGCCATTTTGGTCGTAGCCGGTATAGAAGGTAATGACCTGACAGGTTCTTCAATAGCAATATCATGGCTTGAACAGTTGATAAAACAATTCCGGACAGACAACAAAACCGCCGAACTTCTGGAGACAACAACGATTTATATTATCCCTCGTCTTAATCCTGATGCGGCCGAACATTTTTTCATCGAGCCAAAACTCGAAACCAGTGCAAACAACAAACCTGTCGATGACGACCATGATGGACTTATGGATGAAGATGGCCCTGAAGACCTTAACGAAGATGGCCTTATCACATGGATGCGTATCGAAGATAAGGAAGGTGACTATATTCTCGATCCTGCGGACAAAAGGTTGCTCATGGAAGCCGACCGTTTAAAAGGTGAGGTTGGCGCATGGCGTTACCTGAGTGAGGGTATCGATAACGACCACGATGAGGCATGGAACGAAGATGGGCCCGGTGGCGTTAACTTCAATCGCAATTTTCCGTATAACTACACATTCTTCGCCTCTGATGCAGGCGTACACCAGGTCAGTGAAGCCCAAACGCGTGCGCTTGCCGAATTTGTTATTGAGCATCCCAATATCGGGATTATTATTACCTATGGTGCCGCTGATAATCTTCTGAAGACACCTGAGAGCGAACCTGACCCCGCTCGACGAAAACCAAGGACAGCGATTGATGAGGAAGACCTGGGGTATTACAAAGTAATGGGCGAGCTATATCGGGAAGCGATTGGATTGAACGAAGAGCTTGAGGCTGCCTCTTACCCCGGAACGTTCAGTGACTGGATGTATTTCCATCGGGGCCGATTATCACTTGCATCCCGGCCGTGGAGCCCGGCTGTTGCCCTGGAGCTTTCAGAATCTGCCAACAAAGAGAGAAAAGACGAAGAGGAAAAGGCAAAAAAAAATGACGAAAAGAATAAACGTACAGATTCGAAAAAAGATAAAGATAAGCGCAATGAAACCGAACGTAGTGAGCTGAAATGGTTTGATGAACATTCGCCCCGGTCATTTATCAAATGGCAGTCGATAGAGCATCCTGATTTTCCTGGCCGGAAAGTGGAGGTCGGTGGGTATGCTCCTTTCTCGTTAACTAATCCCCCAGAAAATATAGTCGAAGAAGTTATCGGCAGGCACACTGATTTTCTGACAACGATTATACAGCGTCTGCCGCGTATCGGTATTCGAAAAATCGAAACTAAACACCTCGGTCAGGGGACATATGATATCGAGATCCAGGTGGAAAACACGGGTTTTTTACCTACTTCACTTGCACAGGGTCAAACGACGCGAGAAGTTTATCCGACACGCCTGGTCATTGAGCTGGACGATGAGCATTTCCTTTCCGGGGCTCGGATAACCACTTTGCCTGTAATCCCGGGAAGTGGTGGCATGGTCGAGGCACGTTATATAATCTATGCTCCCAACAGCAAAAAAATCGGTTTTGAAATTATTTCGATGCTGGCCGGGCAAGTTGAGGGAACTATTAATCTGCGATAAGCAAATAGAATAACAATGGATGACTTTCATAATGTGGAAGGTCTTTATGATGAAAAATAGATCGAAGATTAGAACTTATATAGTCTTTGTTGTTTCTGTATATCTGATTTTAACGCTGACTGTCACGGCCGGTGCCAAAAAAACAAACCGCAAGCCGAAGGCAAGCGACCCGGCTGCTCATTCATTCCCGGCATTGGGGGCGACGGATGAACGAAAAGTGGAAGTGGCATGGAACCGATTCTATGACCATGCTGGTATGGAAGGCATTCTCGCGCGGTTGCACAAAGCCTTTCCCGACTTCACCCGGCTTTATTCTATCGGAAAATCCGTTCAGGGCCGAGATATCTGGTGCATAGAAGTTACATCTCGCAATGTAGGCGACCCGGATCGTAAGCCGGGAATGTATATTGACGGAAATATTCATGGTAATGAAGTCCAGGGTGGTGAAGTAGTAGCTTATACGGCCTGGTATCTTTGCCATCAGTACGGGCGGCTTGAGAAAGTGACAACTTTACTTGATCGCTGTGTTTTCTATCTTGTTCCGACGATTAATCCCGATGCACGAGATTTCTGGTTTCACGCCGCGTATTCTTCAAGATCGTCTCGTACAGGCCTTGAGCCTGTGGACGATGACCGGGACGGTCTTATGGATGAAGATGACTATGACGACCTCGACGGTGACGGCGTTATTACTCAAATGCGTATCAAAGACCCTTTCGGTCGGTATAAGCCGCACCCGGATTACCCCGACTACCTTATGGTCAGAGTCAAACCTGATGAGAGAGGTCAGTATAGTCTGCTTGGTGGCGAAGGTATTGACAATGATGGTGATGGCCGCATAAACGAAGATCGGCGTGGCGGTTATGACATGAATCGCAACTGGGCATTCGATTGGCAGCCGAATTATGTTCAGTATGGCGCAATGGAATATCCGTTCTCACAACCGGAAACACGGGCCGTATCAGAGTTTGTTTTATCACGTCCTAATATTGCTGCAGCGCAGTCGTATCATAACTCCGGGGGCTTGATTCTGCGTGGCCCGGGTAGAGAAGGCGGCGAGATAAGTAGCCGGGACGATACAGTATTAAGGCTCATCGGCGAGCAGGGTGAGAAAATCCTCCCGTTTTACCGTTCGATAATTATATGGGATGACCTATATACGACATGGGGCAATGAACTCGATTGGTTTTACGGGGGACGGGGCATTCTGACGTTTTCAAACGAATTATGGACATCCAAAAATTTATACAGAACACCGGATGTACCTTCGGACGAGCAACAGGCTGAATTTATTGAAAACGTCCTGATGGGTGACGGCTTTGTTCCATGGCGGGAATATGACCATCCCACTTATGGAAAAATTGAAATCGGGGGACGAAAGAAAGAATGGGGACGCGTACCGCCTTCTTTTCTCCTTGAGGAAGAGCTTCATCGTAATATGGCTTTCACACTGTATCATGCTGAGACGATGCCCCTGCTGAAAATTCATGAAGTAACGGTAGATAAACTGGACGAAAACTTGTTTAAAATCTGGGTAACGGTGGAAAACCAGCGTCTAATCCCGACGCGAACCGACCAGGATATAACTCACCACATCAGCCCGCCCGACATAGTTTCCTTAAAAGGTAATGACATTAAGGTTTTATCCGCTGGGCGAGTCACTGATAAATTCTTTAAGCGTGTTGAACCGGTCAAACGCAGGCCTGAGCGGGTAGAGCTGAACACAATCGGCGGTATGGATTCCGCTATCGTACAATTTGTCGTTGAAGGAAAAGGTAACGTCACCATAACCGTCGATTCCGCTAAAGGCGGCGTACTTACTAAAAATCAATTACTACCTTAATCCAGTTTAATTTGTTGTTGTTTCGACTTAAAGTGTACTGCCGAGATTACCTTCTTATATCTTTATATATGGCCTCGATTAATCTGGCCTCATTTTCCTTAAATTCGCTTTTTATTTCTTCTAAACTTTTTCTCTCTTCGATTAAGGTTTTAACTTTTTCCTGTAGTTTTTTCATCTGGTCGAGATGTTTCCTGATTCCCTGCCGGTCTGTTGTTTCGCTATGGCCGCTGCAGAATTTCTCTGCATCTATTGTTTGGAGCATTTTTGTAAGTGTCTTAACATGCTCAATGGAATTACCGCCTTTATAGGAATGGATAAGTTGGGGTCGTGTTAAAAATATCTGGTCTCCGATAAAAGCTGTCTTTTCCTCCGGAAAATATACGGCAATGTCCCCGGTGGTATGTCCGACACCGAAATACCATAACTCTACCTTTTTTGAACCGAGATAAATATCCATCTTATCACTAAAAGTCATTGAAGGAACGAAGGGCGATAATTCAGGTCCGTCCCATTCCGATGGAGTTCCATCCCGTCTTGGATGAAAATACTCTTTTCGGCAATTCTTATGAGCGACAAAAGTCACCGTTGCTGGAAAATATCGATTTCCCGATACGTGGTCGCCATCACTATGGGTGCTTACAAGATACTTTATCGGTTTGTCGGTAATCTGTCTGACTCCTTTGATTACATGGTCCACGGACTGCTTATCCATTTTTGCATCGATTATAAGAACTCCGTTGTCACCGATATAAGCCCCTCCATTTGCGCCTCGTCCACCCACAATTTCAAAGAGCCTGTTGGATATTTTATTGAATTGAACAGTCTGGGCCCCTCTGCCCTGACCCGATGAATTTGATACGAACACAAGAAGAAAAGCAGAAGTAACAATTAGTTTAATATTCTTGTTCATCTTAAAACCTCCTTTAAATATTTGGATTGCTAACCAGATGACATGTCTTCGACTTCGTCTATGGTTTTCGGTATTTTCTTGCCCAGTACACGATAGCCGTTCTCAGTTACCAGAACGTCGTCTTCAATTCGCACGCCGCCAAAGTCCTCGTATTTCTCCACCATATCGTAGTTTATAAATTGCGAGTTTTTGTTCTCAGCTTTCCATCGTTTTATCAATTCAGGAATGAAATAAATCCCCGGCTCCACTGTTATTACAAAACCCGACTCAAGCTCTCTGCCAAGCCTCAAAGACTTCCAGCCAAACCCGGGATTCCGTCGAATCTTGTCAGTATAACCAACGTAGTCTTCTCCCAGCCCTTCCATATCATGCACATCCAGTCCCATCATATGTCCCAATCCGCATTGGAAGAACAATGTATGAACCCCAGCGCTAACCGCTTCGTCGATATCTCCTTTTATCAATCCGAGGTCTTTCAGGCCCGAGGCCAGAACTGTGCAGGCGAGGCGATGAATGTTTCTGAATTCGACACCCGGCTTGACGGCTCCGATAGCCTGTTCCTGGGCATCGAGTACGATAGTATAGATTTCTTTTTGCCGCTGCGTAAATTTGCCGCTTACCGGGACGGTTCGTGTGATATCGCTGGCGTAGCCGAGGCTGGTTTCGGCGCCGGAATCGTTTACGGCTATGTCACCTGCCTTCATTAAATTGTCGTGGCTGTGGTTATGGAGTGTTTCTCCATGGATTGAGAAAATGGTCGGGAAAGACAATCGCCCACCGAGTGACAGGACGATGCCTTCCATCGCTCCGGCAATTTCACGTTCATAGAGACCGGGCTTCGACATTTTCATCGCTGCTGTCTGCATTTCATATGAAATGTCGAGGGCGCGTTCTATTTCGCTGATTTCCTTTTCGCTCTTTATAGACCTTTGCGCGACTACTGCCCTAATGAGTGCCTCTGAGACATGCTCCTGTACTCTAAGCTGGGAAATATCCAGCAATTCGGCAATCTTCAATGTGTTCCGGGCCCTGTACTGTGGAAGAAAATGAATGTCTCTGCCTTGTTGGACAGCTTGTTCTAATGCGGACTGCAAATTATCAAGTCCGGCGGTTTCGCTTATACCTGCTGCTTCAGATCCCTCACTCAAAACCGGTTGCGGCCCTGTCCAGATAATATCGTCAACCGTCAAATCATCGCCGAAGATAACTTCTTTATCCCGGTCCACATCGACAATCGCGGCTAAAGATGGACAGTCAAGCCCGAAAAAGTAGAGAAATGAACTGTCCTGCCTGAAAGGATACTGATTATCAGGATAATTCATCGGGCTTTCTTCATTGCCTAAGAAAAGAATCAATCCTGATTGAATCTGCTCTTTTAAGCGGCGCCTTCTTTCAATATAGACATCGGCGGCAAACATTTATCAATCTCCTCCGGTTGGCTGTTTCTTTTGAGTCAACAAGCTCACAACTACCAGGCAAATCACAGACAGAGTTATCGCGGGCAGCACTGCATCGAGCTTCGCCAGTTCGCTTGGTAAGTGTACCTTTATTACTTCTTCCCACAAAAGCGTTGTCACCGTACCGGCCAGAATCGAAAAAATCGCACCGGCGGTTGTGGCCCTTTTCCAGAACAAAGCCGCTACAAGGCACGGGGTAATTGCTGAGCCGTAAATCGTAAAGGCATAAAGCGCTTTTTCAAAAACGGTGGTACTTTCAGCAAATGCAAGGGAAACAAGCCAGGCAATTACGCCAAAGGTTAATACAAGGACTCTGCTAAGGAAAAGAATTCTTTTTTCACTGGCCTTTGGGTTAATGTAGTTTAGATATATATCACGAATAAAACAGGTTGACGGTACGAGCAAAAAGGAGTCAGCCGTGGAAATAATTATCCCTACGACGGTTATCATAAACATGGTGCCTAAAACCTTTGGCATAAACTGCTTGGCTGCGTAGATGAGCACGTACTTTCCATGTTGGGCTTCCGGTATCATGCTGGAGCACACCCATGCCTCCAGGATGATAAGACTTTCAACAACGAGTACGGCGAAAATCATAAAGGTGACGGCGGTTTTTGCTCCCTTGGCATTTTTACTGGCAAAGAAACGCTGATACTGGTTGGCATCACCCATAATTAAAAGAAATACAGGCAGGCAAAAATTGATTATCTCGACCTTGCTGTAAACTCCCCAGAACTTCATATGCTCGGGCTTTCCCATGGCCGTAAAAGCGTCTTCCATACCACTCCATCCCCCGGCCTTAACCAGAACAACGGGAAGGGCGATAATCAGTGTCACTGTAATAACAATGCCTGTCACTATGTCTGCATAAGCAAGGCTCATAAGTCCGGCCAGTATGGTGTAGGTGATTATGAAAACCGCTGCGATAATTGTCGCTGTGCCCGCCGATAGAAGGGGAATGCCCGATTCGTCGGTCAGGATTACTTCAAGAACCATACCTCCGGCGTTGAACTGATAGCTGACGATTACCATATAAGCCGTTATCAGGGCGAGTACCGCCAATAGGCGGGCGACATGGCCGTAGCGATTTCCAATGATTTCAGGAACTGAATAAACTTCGTAGTTGCGTGCTCTGCCGGCTATTTGGGTCAGGAGAATCATTCCGATAACACTGCCTATAGGCAGAATGGCGGCGGCTAATCCGGTTTCATAGGCTTTACCGGCATTGCCAACTATCGAGCCTGTACCTATCCAGCAGGCCAGCATCGTACAGACCAGAACCCACGGTGAGAGGGTCCTGCCCGCCACTGAGAAATCGGCCTGAGTCCTGACCTGCCGGGATTTATAAATCCCGATACCTGTCAGGACAAATAAATAGACAAATATGGCAATTAAATAAGTCATCTGTCCCTCGATAATATACAAGGAAAAGAAATGTAAGCAAGAGCTTAAATCTTAAACTGCTGAGAATAATTATAGAATTCTATATGTTATTTGACAAACTGTTCGACGAAGTATTTTGGTGTCAATGATTCTCCAGTTGCCCGTCTGATCATTTCATTCCATGGATAAATGGCTCCAGGCTTGAAGACCTTTTCACGAATAAAATTTCCCACCTCTTTATGGCCGACATAACTTACGTCTTTATCCGATTTAAGCATTAGGACTTTTCGGACAATATGGTTATGCAGTTGAGATGCCAACAATTCGCCCATCATATAGTTATGATAATAACAGGGCGCAGTAGTGAAATGAAGCTTTGATGCCCAACCTGCATCAACAGGCCCGGGAGGTCTTTTGATAAACTGATATTTCTCGACCAAATCCCACCAAAGTGTATTAAGGTCCTGGTCGGGATCGGCGTATAGCTGCTTTTCAAAATTGTACATAACCATGGCCCAGCGAGCAAAAAGCACCTGCTGGAAACGAAGATATTTTTCGCTGACCTTTTCAATTTTCGCAACTTGTGATTCAGACAAACCCAGCATTTGCTGCATCCAGGCTGCATTCCGGCTCAATCTCCCGAAAAACATCGCGATGGCTTCGGTGGTAAAACTATGGGCCGGTTCCCTGAGCAGCCAGGGCTCTTTCCTGTCGTGGTATTTGCTGTAAACCGCATGGCCAAGTTCGTGCAATATAGTCTCCATCCAACGTTCGGTATTTTGAAGGTTACACAAAATTCTAACGTCCCCGTTGCGGTCGCCTTCGAAACTGAAAGCATGTGGATATTTACCTTCCCGATCATACAAATCGCTTCTTGCGAGAATGTCATCCACAGGCAGGTCAATACCGGCGTAAAAATTTTGAGCCAATTTCTTCACGTCCCGGTTTTTATAATAGATATCCAAGTCCAGGTCATAAACTAAAGGCGTTCTTTGAAAGAACGGGTCATGATAGTGCCAGGGCATCAAATCATCAGGGTCAATGCCGTAACTATCCGCAAGGATACGGTCCAGCTCTTTCTTCAATCGGGCAAAGGGCTCGCTGGTCAGTTCGGAAAGCTCATCGAAGATGCGGTCAAGCTCTTCCAC
>CAZIAN010000074.1:11627-14239 GCA_964537355.1 uncultured Pirellulales bacterium
TATTGTCAGCATCAACAAGCTTTTCCAACAGTTCCGGCTCTATCTGGTTCCGCAGATAAGCATAGTATAATTTATCTAATTGTCGGGCCAATTTGGCATTAACGATTTGACCGGACTCTTTTATCTCTTTAAGAAAGGCAAATTCCTCGGGATTGTTATAAATTTGGCTAATCTCCAGTTGCAATTTATTGACTCGTTCGTAATCTTCCGGCTTTCCTGTTGTCGAAGCGTCCCAATAGGCAAGATTCGCCTGTGTCGAAAGAGGTTCGACTTTCGCGACATGAATATCAATAAACTTTTCTAACTGTTGTTCCTTTGCGATATTCCCGCAACCACAAAGAAAAAGAACAAATAACGTCACAATGACAGAGTTTATTTTCATTATAAATCTCCATTTGTACCTGAACAAAATAAACTGACGTTCAAACAGAATATTAATTAAAGATAAGTACTCTATAATGATTGCTGTTCTGTTCGGGCGATGATTTCGTTTTGCAGATCTCGCCCTACATCTACGAAATAATCACTATAGCCGGCAACTCTTACAATCAGGTCACGATGCTTTTCCGGATTTTGCTGGGCTTTTCGAAGAGTTTCGGCGTCAATGACGTTGAACTGAATATGATGACCGTCGAGCTTGAAGTAGGACCTGATTAGATGGCCGAGCTTATCAATACCATCGCCGTCGAGCATGTGCGGATTGAATTTCATATTTAACAAAGTTCCGCCGGTACGCACATGGTCGATTCTGGCTGCCGACTTGACAACAGCGGTTGGGCCTTTCATATCGGAACCCTGGGTGGGTGATATACCCTCGGAAACCGGCTCGCCGGCTTTCCTGCCGTTAGGCAGCGCGCCTGTGACGGAGCCGAAATATATATGTACCGTTGTAGGAAGCAGGTTTACGCGATACCTCCCCCCCTTGGTATTCGGACGGCCGTTGAGCAAATCATAGTAAGCGTTAAATATTTCTTCTGCAATGCTGTCCGCGTAATCATCATCGTTGCCGTATTTGGGTGTATGATATAGCAGCTTCTGCTGCATATTTTCATACCCCTCAAAATCATCCCGCATAGCCGTTAGTAATTCATCCATCGCAATGTCTTGTTTATCGAAAACATGACATTTAATCGCTGCCAACGCATCGGTCACCGTACCGATACCAACTCCCTGGATATAGGTCGGATTATACCTTGCTCCACCGTTGTGATAATCGAGTCCGCGGGCGATGCAGTCGTCCATTACAATTGACATAAATGGGGCAGGCATATAATTGGCATAGAGCCGTTCGATGACGTTGTTGGCTCTGATTTTCAGGTCGATGAAATACCCCAGTTGTTCCTTATAGGCAGCCATTAGCTGCTGATAGGAAGTAAATATGCTCGCATCGCCGGTCTGAGGACCAACTTGCTCACCTGAGTTTGGATCAACGCCGTCGTTACAGGCCAACTCAACAATCTTGGGCCAGTTTATATACCCGGTCAGTGTGCAGCTTTCCTTGCCGAACGAGCTTACTGTAACGCAGCCGCTGGGACCGCCGCTGCGGGCGTCCATCATATTTTTCCCGTCCTGCAGCATTTCATTAATGATGATGTCAGTATTGAAGACGGATGGTTGGCCGATTCCAGTGCGAATCACCTCACAGGCACGCCTGAGGAACCTTTCCGGATTCTTCTTGCTGATTTGGATACAGGAGCTTGGCTGGGTCAGATGCATCTCTTCGACTACATCCAGCATCATATATGAAACGTCGTTGACAGCGTCACCTCCATCGGCTGGTCTTACACCTCCGATGTTAATCAATGCAAAGTCGGTATAAGTTCCGCTTTGCTCTTCGGTAATTCCAACTTTCGGAGGGGCGGGCTGATTATTGAACTTGACCCAGAAACATTGTAGCAGCTCTTTGGCCTGTTCGTCTGTTAAGCTTCCTTCTTTTAAACCTTGTTTGTAGAAAGGTAACAAGTGCTGATCGAGCCGGCCGGGATTAAAGGAATCCCACGTATTCAATTCAGTAATCACGGACAAATGTACAAACCAGTAAGCCTGCAAAGCTTCCCAAAAATTGCGCGGCGCATTGGCCGGTACGTGTGTACATACCTCGGCTATATTTTCCAGTTCATTGCGGCGGACCGGGTCGTTTTCCTGCTGTGCTAATTCCTTCGCCTTGGCGGCGTATCGCTGAGCGAAGGTAATAACTGCGTCGGCGCAAATACTCATGGCCTGATATTCCTGGTCTTTTTCATAGGCGAGCTGGTCGTTGAAATAGTCGAGTTTCTTTCGGTTCTCTTCGATGTCACGTTTAAACTCCACCATACCCTTGTGATAAATCTTGTCGTCAAGAATAGCGTGGCCGGGTGCACGCTGCTCCATAAATTCGGTAAACACGCCTGCCTTGAATGCCTGGTGCCATTTTTGTTCCATCGCTCCGAAGAGTTTTTCCCGCATGGTTTTGCCTGTCCAGAAAGGAATGATGCTCTCGCTGTAGATTTTTCTAACCTCTTCAGTAACCACAAAGGGTGTTCTTTCCCGGCTGTTGAGTATGCGCAGGTCCTCCATGGTATGACAGCACAGCTCTGGGTAAGTTGGAGTTGCCTTCGGTGCCGGACCGCGTT
>CAZIAN010000075.1:0-8545 GCA_964537355.1 uncultured Pirellulales bacterium
AGATCCACGATGTATTGTCAGACATACACTTCGCTTTTCACAATCAGCCACAGGTTTACCTGCCGGTTCATCGGCACTGACAGCAATCAGAGTAACTTATCCCGGTGGTGCTTTTACGGATTGTTCATCGAGAAAAGGAAAGTATACTTCTTTGACTACCTCCAGAACTGCCTCTACTTCGAACGGCGAGCAGTTTAGTCCGTTCCGAATCTCGTTTAGAAACCTGGCATCAAGGGTCTTCGAATCCAGGCGTTTGAGTGTTTCGCGTTTCTTGTTTCGTACTCCCATAAAGGGCTCCTTCCTGAAAGTATATTTTTCGCTGATCATAACACATACTACCGGTGTGACATATGTCAGGAAGGTGTATCCGGTTGAAATAAATGTACCAATAATATAATTCTTTTTGTTCCTGTGGAATGTCGTGACTATGGGCTCACGACTTGGTTTTCCCCTCTTGTGAAAGAGTTCAAGGATCACATCTTATTGATACTTTTCTGTAATAATCAGTCTTGCCCTAACCTGTTAAACTTATAGAATGAAAGCTATGAAAGCACACGATCCTTATGCCTCGACCTGGTGGGACGGAACTTCGCAGTTTCAAACCACCGAATGGACCCAACTCCGCGAGTCGGATTTAAGCTCTATCGTGATGGGCGAGCTCTATCTCAAATATCGAAAACCCGTTTATTGTTTCCTGTTAAGAAGAGGTTTCAGCAAGGATAGTGCCCAGGATCTGATTCAGAGTTTCTTTACAGACAAGGTCTTGGGCCAACATCTCTTTCATAAAGCGGATCAACATAAGGGGAAATTCCGGTCATTCCTGCTTAGCGCCGTTAGAAACTACGCGATCGATCAGAAACGCAAGGATAAAAGGTTACTTTCACTTGAGGAAAACCAAGAAATCCCTACAACACAAGGAGATCCATTACGCGAGTTTAACCAAGCTTGGGCTACCGATATTCTGGAAGAAGCTTTGCGGGAACTGGAACATGAATGCTGTGCACATGGCAAACAAATCCATTGGCAAGTTTTTAGTCTATGGCTTCTGGAGCATCAACTCGCGGAGGAAAAGCAATCCCTGGCAGAGATTGCCGATCGAGTAGGTCTCAAGAAGACCTCCCATGCGTATAGTATCATTGCACATGCTAAAATGCGATTCCATCATATTTTACGCCGTCGACTACAAGGGCATGTGAGTTCCGAACATGACATCGACCATGAGATTCTTGAATTATTAGAAGCTTTTTCACAATAATTTCATATAGATATCATCGTTTGATCGTAGATAAAGATAGAAAGGTTGGCTGGTGTCGATACTGATACGGGGCCGGGAAAATGTATGATGTCTATTGATAACTTAGGGAGCCAATACCGCATAAAATGAAGTTAAACGCCAGGCAAAAGAAACAATTGTTGGAATTCGGCCTCAGAAAACAGCATGAGACAACAAACAGAAAGCCGCATGAAGACAGCGTTAATATCCTGCTGGATCTGTTGGGAACAAAATTGCCACTCGAACCAGCACTGGCAGAAGCCTTGCCGTTTATGCTGCAAGCCATTTCGGACGAACTCGCAGCACTTTCCGGTCCCGCCCTGGGAGACTACTTGACCAGTCCGAAAACCAGTCCTATCGTTTTGAATCAGATCAAAGACTATACCAAAGCAAAAGGCCCCATGGCCTCTAATCCCTTGGAGGGGCAAGCGATTCGTGCAATCTATCACGCCGCGATTGCTACAGGTCTGGTATTTCATGGGATTAAGATATCAGGACATTCCTATCAGACACTGGGAGATACGTTCGCCGTACTGGGTCGGAAAGACTGGATACCTGTCAGCCTGAGGAAACTCTTTCGCAAGGCCAGAGATATATGCGATCGTCATGAATAGCCTTTATTTTCCCCGCTCTCAATACTCATAGGGTCCAAGATCAACGATACGGTCAACGATCCGATCCTGACCGGCGAGATCCACTCCCAGTAGCTCTTCGGTATTACCGTCGTGATCCATATCGATGAAATCAGGTGCTATGAGTCTGTTCATTCCCTTATTAATGCACGGCGAACCCGACTTTAACATAAAATCATCGTCCGGTGTCTCGTTGTCTCCATTGGGATCGAGAAAGAGCGGGTCCTGATCTATTACATCGGCCCCGGGAATTGTTTCATCCCAGCCTTGTATACAACAGGCAACAATGTTTAGATCAACCTGTTCACCCCTGACAAACAGATTCGATTTCTGGCCGTTCCCACCACTGTCCTGATTGTCCCAGAAGATACTGTTACATAACAGAAATCTACTCTGAAACGGAACAACTTGTTCACGAGGAATACGCTTATCGACTGCAATGAAAATACTCCCTGCATTCCTTTGGGCGACATTGCCACTGAACGTACAGTTGTAAATCGCAAGCAATTGGGTATTTTCGGCCGCAATCACGCCACCATTGTTTCTGGCATAGTTCTGGTTGAAAATACATTGAACCAGCGTTACGGGACTACCCGGTCCCAAAACCATAACACCACCGGCATCTCCGGCCTCGTTGCCCGAGAAACGACAGTTGACAATCCCAAGCATCGCATCGCCTGCAATGATTACGCCTCCTCTACCTCCCGGTCGATTTGGATCTCCCGCTTTATTTTGCGTAAATGAACACTGCACGATGCTTCCACTGCAATCCCGGCCATAAACGAACACCCCTCCTTTTTGTGCACGATTATCATGGAACACACAATCCTTCACAAGATGATCTTTGCTGAAGCTAAATTGGATCGCGCCTCCGCTTCTTGCGGACACGTTGCTTTCAAATCGGCAGCCCATCACCTCCATTCGATGACTATGGTCGTTTACGATACAGGCGCCATCCTCTTTTTGTCCGCACCGATTCGCGTAAAAAACACATCCGGATACACGTACGGAATCACTATGATCGTTGTAAATAACACCTCCGCCCAACCTGGATACATTTTGGCTAAATTCACTGTTCCTGATCACAACGTCGCTGGTATGATCGTTAAAAATACACCCCGCTCTCGCTCCGCTTTTATTACCGGAAAACACACACTGCTCCAAACAGACCTGCTCGCAATGATCGAGGTACATTACGCCTCCACCGCTGTGCGCCTCATTGTTGATAAACTGACATCCTATGAAGCGAATATGGGAACAGCGACCCGCATGGAGAGCACTCCCTCTATTTCCGATCAGGTTGCGAAAGATACAGTTCTTGATCAATACACCCCCAATATCAGCTAAAGGTGCACAAACCAATGCAGGCGGAGGTTGAGGTTCCGTAACCCGATCGTTTGGATCTCTCGATAAGGTGAAACCATCGAGTCCAAAAGGCCCATGTGCGGCGATCATGTGTTTAATCCTCCCACGGGCACACCTGCGGATAATGGTGGGAGGAGCGTTCAGATCCCGTTGCCTGCGGTCTGTTTCAGTGCCAATGAATCCCCCGTAGAGACTCAAGCCCTTTCCGATATGAAAGGCAGAACGAGGATCCGCTTCATTGTACTCCGGGCGATAGGTCCCCTCGGCGACCCATATCTGTTCGTGACCCTGTGCTCGAGAAATCGCGTCCTGAAGATTGCGGTAAGCGTTTTTCCAACTGCTGCCATTATCGAGACCGTCGGCATCCCATTTGACATAGATAACTTGGGCATCGAGATCGGCTTCTACAAATCCAGATGCTTGTGGCCTCTCATTCCGGTCTGTAACTGCCCATGTCATCCAGGGTGATAGCATGCGAATAATCCTCGGCACAGGTTGTCGCAATCCCTTCACATACATGACGCCGATACCTAGGGTCAGCGCGTACAGGAGTACTAACCCTAATCCCCAAGCCAGGGCGCGACGATGCTTTCGTATCTTTTTGACCAACAGATAAGCCACGGTGGGAGGTTGAGCCATGATGGGTTCGCCCCGGAGGTAGTTCTCCAGATCATCACCCATGTCCCCGGCACTAAGGTATCGGAGATCTGGATCACGTGCCAGCGCCTTGAAGAGGATTGCTTCCAAGTCGCGAGCTATTGCTTTGTTCAGGCGAGAAGGTTGACGTGCATCTTCCTCTGCGATCTTGCGCAGCAGGTCCCGGCGGCCGCTGCCTGCTACGTGGGGCCAATCCCGCGTCAGGAGATAAAAGAGGATCACTCCCAGGCTGTAAACATCACTGCGCATATCGATTTTGTTGTGATGCCCGGCAGCCTGTTCAGGAGACATGAACCTGGGGGTTCCGGCAACCTCTCCCTCAATAGACAACATAATGTCGCTATCGACCTGCAAGAAAGTCCTGGCCAAACCGAAATCCAGAATATGGGGTATCCCGTCGGATGTCACCAGGATATTGTCGGGCTTAAGGTCACGATGGACCACACCCAGCGTATGGGCATGATGTACGGCCCGGCAGATCGCCTGCATCAATGTCACGATCTGGCGTTCGGTAAGCTTGTGGGTAAAAACGTACCGATCCAGGTGTTCGCCCTCGATGAGTTCCATTACATAATAAAACATACCTCGCTGCAGGCCACTATCATAGATGCGGGCGATGTAGGGATGTTTCATGCGCGCGGCTAGCCGGACTTCCCTGGCAAAACGCACCTGTGCTTTTGAGGATGCCAATCTCGGCGCGGCTATATATTTAATCGCAACCTGTTGTCCGGTGCCCAGTTGAATCGCCTTCCAGACAACACCCATACCCCCTTCGCCAAGCTTCTCGGTAATTTGATACCCCTCGATTTCAGGAACTGAGGCAGGGCCGTGTCTGTCCATCGTATCCGCATCAGCAGTTGAATAGTCAGCGAGCTTAGCCTCCTTGGGGGAGGAAGAATCCGGAATTCCCAAGGTCAAGCGCAGTTCGTACCGGCCGATTTTGAACGTCTGGCCGGCCTTTATGCGCGTACGATTCGCAGAACCAAGTCGTACATGGCAGCCCTTTTTAGCGATTCTATCATTAACCGGACGTTGGGTGATACATATGCCGTCTTTCCAAACTTCCAGATGTGCCATGTGATCTCCTATTCACAATCAGACTAAGGTCAAAATTAGGCTATAGGCAACTAACTCTCTATTATATCATACGCACTCGCTACTCATTTTTATTTATTTTTTCTAAATACTTATAAATTGCGTCGGTCTTACGTATTCATAAATAGAGGCAATACGCAATCATTATATAGGGTGTTGTATTGATCCGAAAGAATTAGAGTTTTTCAAAATAAAGACAAGATTAACCATGAGGCAGCTTACTTTAAAAAATGTAACTAACCACCATTCAATAAAGGAGAAAAACATGCGAACAATAAGATTATTCAGCTCGGTAGTGTTATTTTCTATATTGGTTTTATGCTCTTCCGGCAGCTTGTCTCAGAATTCTTTCATTTTTTCCCTTACTACGGGTAATGAAACCTATGATTTTGTTCCACAGCCTCAGCTTGGATATGTAGTAAAGTCATCGAGTAATCAATCAGCAATGATGCTCTTGGAAAGCTCACTGCAGGGGGCTCAGGTAGATGAAGAAGAAAACCTGATTGTGGCAAATCGGCCGGAGATTGTAATCGTTCTTGGCGAACAACCTTTTGTTCAAAGCCAGAGCAATATAAAGATGCTAAGTAACCAACCTGAGACACAATATATTGCTCCTATATATACATTAGAAGGCTATACGGTTGCTATCATACCTGAAATCATTGTGAGATTATTACATAAATCTGATTTTGATAAACTCGAAGACTTGTGTAGGGAATTAGATTGTACAATCATAAGAAACCTTATATATACCGAACAAGAGTTTCTCATAACACTATCAGTACAGAACGCTGAAGAAGTTCTAACAATAACGGAAATTTTTAGTGCCGAAGATTTCATTGAATGGGCATTCCCAAATCTGGTTTCTCAAATTGAATTGTGTAGCCAATCTGTGACAGAAGAGCTAAACAGACTCGAGCCTAACGACGTTTATTTCAATAAGCAGTGGCATCTGAATACCATTCGTGCACCGGAGGCCTGGTATTATGCAGATGAAACTGGTGATCCAAACATTATCGTAGCAGTACTTGATACTGGTGTCGATATAGATCATCCCGATTTAGAAAATAATATATGGACAAATCCCAGAGAAATTCCAGATAATGGAATTGATGATGATGAAAATGGACGCAAAAATGATGTTCATGGTTGGGACTTTTATGGTAATGATCCCAATGTCAATGGTGATTCACATGGTACAAAATGTGCAGGCCTCATAGCTGCACAGGGTAACAACGAAACAGGGGTTACAGGGGTAACCTGGAATTGTAAAATCATGCCAATACGCTTTCTAGGCCCAGTTAATCCAAAAACAGGCGGAAGTTCTGTCATGGATACAACAATAGCAGCCGCGATTCGTTATGCAGCTAAATCCGGTGCAGACATACTCAGCAACAGCTGGGATGTAGCAAACACACCAGTTATTAAATCCGCGATACAGGATGTTACTGTTGAAGGTGGCATTGGCCGCAATGGCAAAGGCTGTGTTGTGTTTGCCAGCTCTGGAAATTATGGAGGTCCAGTTATATATCCTGCTAAATACCAAGAAGTCATTGCTGTAGGTGCAATAGATGTCAATGATGTGGTTTGGGATTATAGTTGCTATGGATCTGCACTTGATATTGTTGCTCCCAGTGGATGCTCAAATTGTGAAACGATTTATAAATTCTGGACTACAGATAATGACGGGGATTACACGGATACAATGGATGGCACATCTGCTGCATGTCCGATTGCAGCAGGAGTTGCCGCCCTTATTCTCTCTATCGATCCCGATTTGACAAATAGTGAAGTTCGAAATATCTTATTGCATTCGGCCAGGGATTTAGGACTTCCAGGCCGGGATGATGATTATGGATTCGGTTGTGTGGATGCTTATGCTGCAGTGGATATGACACTAAATCGGATAGAATTCAAACTATTTGTTGATGCTAAAGTACCCAATGATCCCGAACCAGGTGATCCTAAAGAAGATGGTTCATTTGAGCATCCTTTTGATTCCATACAGGAAGCCATCAATAAATCAATTCCCGGGGACACTGTGATCGTTTTACCAGGAACTTACACTGGTGAAGGCAACTATGACATAGATTATGATGGAAAGGTTATAACGGTTCGAAGTAAGGAGGGCCCCGAAACCTGCATTATTGATTGCGAGATGCAAGGGCGTGGCTTTGATTTTCATAGTGGAGAAGGAGCAAACTCTGTATTAGAAGGTTTTACAATAACCAATGGACAAGCTGATTATTTTGGAGGTGGAATACGCGTTGACAAAGCCAGCCCAACTGTGACAAATTGTTATTTCATCAGAAACTCAGCAATTCACGGCGGGGGGATGTACAACTATTCGAGCAAACCGGTTTTAACCAACTGTACTTTTATTGGAAACTCAGCTAATTATGGTGGTGGAATGTACAACAGTGGAGGCACCCTGACTTTAACCAACTGTACTTTTATTGGAAACTCAGCTAATAATTCTGGCGGCGGTCTGTACCACAGTTCCAGCTCCTCCGATCATTCCTTAACTAATTGCACGTTCACCGGAAACTCAGCTAATGGATATGGCGGCGGACTGTGCAAATATTACGGCAACTACCCTTTGACCAACTGCACGTTCAGCGGGAACGTGGCAAATAAAGGCGGCGGACTGTACAACGGTCTAGGCCGCCTGACTTTGACCAACTGCATTCTGTGGGGTAACATTGACGATAGCGGTCGTGGCGAGTCGGGGCAGATTTCCGGTACAAAGACGGTAGTAAATTTTAGTTGTATCGAAGGCTGGACCGGTACCTTGGAGGGTGGCAATAACATTGGAGCATATCCACTGTTCGCCGATCCGGGCTATTGGGATTTCAATGATACACCAAATGATCCGAATGACGATCTCTGGTTTAATGGGGACTATCATCTCAAATCCGAATCTGGCAGATGGGATCCAACCAGTGAAATCTGGATTATTGATGATGTAACCAGCCAGGGTATAGATGCTGGTGATCCGAATAGTCCAATCGGCCACGAACCGTTCCCAGACGGTGGTATTATTAACCTGGGAGCGTATGGAGGGACGAATCAGGCATCTAAGGCATCGATATAACTCTTGTTCATTTACAATATACGGGGAAGTAAGAAATTATGTAATAACCTATTGTACAAAAGTTGCCAATAAAACTATGGAGGAATGAAACTATGAATTCTAATCTAAACAATCGAATCTATTATCTTATTATTTGGATTGTTTTGATTTGTACGGTTGTGCCGCATGTACGCGCTAATCCAGTTTGTGAAGCAACGGGGATCGGTTATTGTTACTACATTGATCCTGTTCATGGCCATGACGATAACGATGGCAGCTTTGCTGCACCATGGAAATCCTTCCGCAATGTTGTTTCCTACTATAAGAGCGAATACTGTCCTGCTGGATGGGTAGCTCTACAGCCCGGTGATTGTCTCTATTTGATGGACGGCACATACTCGGAAATCATTTATCCGGGATCGTGGGGGATTCCCCCGGAAGAAGGGGGGG
>CAZIAN010000075.1:8555-14067 GCA_964537355.1 uncultured Pirellulales bacterium
GACACATAGCATATTTCAGCTTCATACACGCCGGCAAAGGACAACCGTTTTATATCAAGGCCTATCCTGGCCACCGTCCGGTATTCGATCTGCAATTCAAAGGTGTAGGCATTAGAATATCCCAATCCAGCTTCTGGGATATATCCGGTATTGAAATTAAGAATGCCTATCAGGTAGGGCTCAAAATATCAGAGTCTTCCCACGTAAAACTCCACGACATTTACATCCATGATACCGATGGTGTGGACAATAATAACATAGCTGGTTTGTCGATGACAGCCGCAGATGAAATTGAAGTCTACAATAGTGAGTTCCATGACAATTATGATCGTACTTGTGCCGACACAGACGGGAGAGCCACTTCTAATAGCTCAAACATTGTTATATTTGGAGGGAGTAATGTGGCTATTCATGACTGTTTGATTTGGCAATCTCTGCCAATTACGCACGAAAAATCCGGTGCTGGATTAAAGTACAAGCACGCATCGAGCGATCCCAATTTTTGTTTCCATGTCTACAGGAATATATTTGAAAACTGCAAGTTTTTTGCCATGCAGTCAGCTACACCAAACACTTACTTTCATCACAATGTAGTCTTTGGAGGTAGTCATGGTGTGAGCTGTAAAAATGGCGGTGGACCAACTCATCAGATAAACCAAATTTATGAATTTAATACATTCTACGGAACAGACAGCCTTAACGTAATACCTACGATAGAGTATAGAAATGCCGATTTTCCTGATGACCCAAAGAATATTGTCTTTAGAAACAATATCGTCTATGACACAGCGACCACTTACCTGGGAGGGCGGAGTATCTTGTCCTTTGGCACGTACATGTCCGATGAACTTTACCATATTCTACTTCCCGAGGTAACACTCAATAACAACTGCTATTTCAATCATTTCGCACCGATTAAGTTTGGCTTTGCTGCGGGTTACAATAACAAGCGGGGTTATAAATTAGGTGGTACGTATACTTTAACCGAGTGGCAGACAGAATATGGATATGATGTCAACTCGATAGAAGCCGATCCCATGTTCGTTGATCCTGCCAATGGTGACTTTCACCTAAAGCCAGGTACTCCTTGTACTAACATGGGCAGATATGCCAGTGAGCCGCCTCCGGCATGCAGAGAGCCTATACGTAGTGATTTAAATGGCGACTGCAAGGTAGATTTTCTAGACTTGTCGATCTTCATGTCCGAATGGTTGACATGTAATCTCGATCCGGTCGAAGCTTGCTATGAATAAATTATCCTTGCATAAATACTGTTTTTTCGCAAGACGTAAGTCACCTATTTCAAGAGCTGAAAAACACCTCAATTTTCGAGTGACATCTTGTTACCATTTTGTTACCACAAATCTAAATTTTACCTATACCGAGTCCGAATAAATGTTATTTTTTTGTGGAAATATGGATATTTTTCGATAAATTTTATTGTGATATCGGATTAAGTAAACGGTGACAAAAACATATATCATTCATGTAATTCTTCTTTCGTCAGAGTGTTGTTGATAATGAGATGGAATTACACTATTATAAGTCTTGAGAGTTTTAGGAGTGTTTCCGTGGACTGTAAATGGGAAATGCTGATAAAGGAAAAGACATTGACGGAAACAAGTGAACCAGAAGCCTCTAAACATAGAACGAAATGCATCTTTTTAGTTACGGCAGCTATTATCTTCGCAGCCGGATTCGGCTCTGTGGTGGAGGGGCGTGACCTTGACAAAATCAGGATTTTGTCCGATGAATATCCTTGCGTGTTCTTCTTTAGGCAGACCGAGGGAATGGCGGCTCGCAGAGGGATCACGTACAGACAATGGGAGAAGACTTTCGACCGCCTGATGGGGATTGAAGGCAAGGTGCTTGACGAAGAGATACCGGAACGGTCTTTACAGAATATCGACTTTTTCACCCGCTTCAAGCAGCGACATCCTGAAGAGCTCGTCTTACTCCACTTTAACGGAAACGCCCGCGATCCTCGCTGGGAATCGGAAAGATTCTTCGCTGGACACTGGATATATTTCAATGGTGCAAAGATTCTCTCAGATGTTCCCTCCGAAGAGGGGGAAACGGACATTCGCGTTGATAAGCCCAATCTATTTAGAGTCAACATGGGACGTTATCGCAGCCGAAATGAAGATGTCGGGCTGTGCGTCCTCGATGCCGACAGCAAACCCGACTGGCATCAGAGCGAACAGGTTCAACTGATTTCCGTTAATGTAAAGAACAAGACCATGCGCGTCCGTCGCGGATGCTTCGGCACGAAGCCGCGAGCGTTCAGGGCCGGATCGAGTTACGCCGCGGCTCATGCCACCGAAGGCCCGTGGGGAAACAATAACAATCTGCTCTGGTACTATAACTACTCGACGTGCTGCCCGCGCGATAAAAAGGAACGTACTTGTTCGGATGTCCTCATTGAGCATCTGGCCGAATTGTTCGGACCTGATGGTTCAATTGCAGCTTTCGATGGGCTTGAATTCGACGTCTTAAAATGGAAATGCGGCGGTGGGCGCGGAGCCCGGGGACTTGATTGTGATGCCGATGGCAAACCCGACGCCGGGCTGCATGACGGCTTCAACTCATACGGAGCCGGAGTCGTAGAATTCTGTCGTAAGTTGAGAAATAAACTCGGCGACGACATACTTATATTAGCCGACGGAATGTCCGAGGGAAATCAACGCGCATTCGGTATTCTTAACGGCATCGAAAGCGAAGGCTGGCCTCATTTGCGAGACCACGAAATCAAAGACTGGTCGGGCGGGCTGAACAGGCATTTTTTCTGGAACGAGAACGCTCGGTCACCGGTGGCAAATTACATCAATCACAAGTTCAACGTGCCCACAGGAAGACCCGGAATTGTAAAGCCGCCGGATGTGCCGTTCAGCACACACCGCCTTGTCTTCGCTGCAGGAATGTTCACGAACTCGGCAATCTGCTATAGTTTCGCCCCGCCGACAGAACGAGGCGCTCCGCTCGGAATCTGGGACGAATTCTGCATGGGAACGGAGAACAAACTCGGCTGGCTGGGAAAACCGCTGGGACCGGCTGTACGTATTGCTATGTGTCACCCTGATTTGCTGAAGGGTATGATCAAGCCTTCAGGAGACAACGTGCATTTTGAACTCAGCTCTACAGCATTGAAAGTGAGAGCCGAAAATCTGAAAGCCAAAGAAATTCGCTTTCGCCTGACCGGCGTACCTTGCGACGGCCCGGACCTTTTCGTTTCATTAACTGTCAGCGGTGATAAAATGAAGGATTATCCACTAGAAGTCGCCCGGATGATGTATGTATCGGTCGAAGAAACAGGTGACACTAAGAGTGAGCGCTTCATGACCTGGGTCAACGATAAGGACTACGATTCGACGTTCTACTTCTCGAAAATCGGCTCCGAAAGCGTCGATCTGGAATTTGTCATCGAAGGCTCCGAGCCTCTCTATATCAGCCACGTTGAGGCGCGTGCTCATCCGGATGCAATGTATCGTGAATTCGAGCACGGATTGGTACTGGCCAATCCGTCGCCGAGACCGTATGTGTTCGAGATAACCAAATTCTTTCTGGGACAGACTTTCAGGCGATTAAAGGGCTCGCCGACACAGGACCCGATAGCGAATAATGGCTCAACGGTCGGTGACAAACTGGAAATCGGTCCCAAGGAAGGTCTCTTTCTCGTCAGGGTTGAGTAGTCGGCTTGAATCCTGCTTGTACACGCCAGCCGGGATTCTTTGGTTGCCCTGCGGATTCATAAGCACCAACGTCGAACGGGGTCTTTCTCTTTGAATAGTTGAAATCCATTATATCCACTCTTGCTCCTTCTGCCACGATTCAAAATTTCTTTGTGATTGTATGGGAATGATACGGTGAACCTGCCTATCTCATAGTCAGGAATTGCATCCACGTGCCTGGATATGTTATAATCAAAGCCGATGTGCACCGGGAGAATTTTTATGTCCAAAAGAAAATGACGGTCCGAAAAACTTTACTTGAATGAGAAGGAGAACGGCTATGCGCACACAAAGAGGATTTACATTGATCGAGCTTTTAGTCGTTATCGCGATTATCGCCCTGCTGCTGTCAATCTTGATGCCGTCGCTTCAACGGGTACGTAAGCAGGCGCGGGGAGTGGTGTGCCAGTCGAACCTCAAGCAGTGGGGTACGATCTGGGTCATGTACACCGACGACAATAACGGTTTCTTCCCGAATCGGACCGCCACCACGGGCCGCTGGATCGACGTGCTGTTCGATTACTATTACAAGAACGATAAGTTCCGGGTCTGCCCGATCGCAAAGAAGATCGCATATCCGCAATACCCGCCGGGAGCGTCCTCCTTTGCGGACATCGGCGGCCGGGCCGACACCTCCTGGGGCAGACTGAGCCAGTCCTCCGGCCGACCGTCCGGCACGTGGGGAAGTTATGGCGTCAACGGCTGGGTCTACGTCAATGCCGAGCCGGGCGGCGTCCTGTATGGCAAGCCGGCTCAGTCCTTTTGGAAGACGCCCAATGTCAAAGAGGCGTCGCGGATCCCGTTGTTTCTCGACGCCGTTTACTGGTGCGGCTGGCCAGACGACACGGACCGCCCCCCAAGCTATCCGGAGGAACACTGGTCCGGCGACACCGATTCGATGCATCGGTTCACGATTGACCGCCATCACCAGGCGATTAATGGTATCTATCTGGACTATCACGTTGACAAGATCTGGCTCAAGGCCCTATGGCGTCAAAGGTGGAGTAAGCGATACAACGTCAACACACCCCCGCCGGACTGGCAGGTCGAGGCCCCCTGGATGGTCGATTTCAAGGGGGATTGATGACTGGCGATTGATGATCGCTTGGATGATGAGAGAAGTGGTGTAATCGGTCAGTTTCAGGTGGAGGAATTGGGTTTTCCTGCTGTCAAGTAACAGAGATATTTTCTGAGCTTTTCTTCATCTCAAGGTTTCGATTGCTATTGTTCCCTTATACATCAAGACAAAGGCTGAACCGGCCTGGCGCTCATTGTAGCGTAAAGTCTTCAGCTGGAAGAAGTGGAATAGCTGGTGTATCATTACTGGCGAAAGCAACTCCAGCGCGATAGGTCACATAAACCTTGGTAAGAAGCATATAGGAAAGCGTAGTGTGGGAAATCCACATGCTGCGTTTGACGAGGCGGGGACTGGAAACGTGGAATGGTTGAGATATTGTGACACTCGCAAACGAAAGGGCGAGTAAACGGTGAAAACAAAATTCGACCTAAACCAACGCGCCAGTCCTCGACCCTACGATGGTGAGAGTAAATGCATCGAACTGGCCGTTGAATCCGATATTGCCCTAAGACAAAAGGGCCTATACTGATTCTCTCAATATAGGCCCCGAATTAATACCTATCGACTACTTAAATTGTCTACAAGCTATGCTTACGGTACTGGTGCATATAGACGAATATCGTCAAAGTATAGCATACCTGCTCCGCCGGCAACCGATCGCAGACCAAGAGTAATCGAAGTTACATTACCAAGATTCACGCCCTGG
>CAZIAN010000076.1:0-4438 GCA_964537355.1 uncultured Pirellulales bacterium
GCAACAAAACATAGGCATTTTCAGGTCCTTCGTCTTTGCTTTTGGCCGTAATATTGACATTGGCGATGTTATCAACGCCGTCAGTTGCATAAGCGCCAACTTCGGCAGAGCCTTCTTCAGTTGTCACTTCAACGGCACCATCGTTGGCGGTAATGTCAACAGTAGCTGTGTTGGTAGTACCGTCAGAAGCCTCAGCTATTACGTCCGAATCTTCTATAAAAACATCAGTTCCGGCATCAACGGTAACAGTTGCCGTCGCATCGCCTATAGTAGCCGGGGAGTTGTCTGGATAAGCCAAAGCCTCTATGTAGCCGTTATATACATCAACTTCACCACCGGTAATAATGTCAACAGTTGCGTTGAGATTGCCGGCCTGGGCAGAATTTTCATAACCAACCAAGGCCTCAGCCTGTATTCCGTCACCATTTACATCAAGCTTACCAGAGGCGTTGATGTTAACCGTTGCAGTAACATTTCCGGCAGTACCGGCTACTCCGCTTCCGGCCTCAGCATGGGCTTCAATAGGACTCACAGTAATCTTCAAATCATCGACGTAAAAATCGGAAGAATCCACATATATATCACCAGGGACAGTACCTTCACCTTCATAACCGACGGTATTAATGTTAACCGTTGAGGTTATATCGCCGGCATTAAGGTTGGATTTCAGACCGGTTTTGGCTGCAGCGGCTATAGTACTTTCATCACCGAGTACATTGACTGCGCCGGCGTCGATATCAACAGTTGCAGTTATATCACCGATATCACCGTAGGCATAATCGCCGGTCTTGGCAACAGCCGCGATGGATCCGGAAAACTCGTCACCTGCAAAAACCTCGCGCCCGGCATCGATATCGACAAGTGCAGTGAGATTACCGGAAGTCACTGGAGTCTCTTCGGGGGTCAAGGCCCAGGCCGACAGGAAGCCATCATCTGCAATAACATCACCGCCGGCATTAACGGTAACAGTTGCATTAGCATTATTGACACCATCACTTACAGCTGTGGCTACTACATCATCCGCTATGTAAACATCACCGCCGGCGATAATATCAATCGTGGCAACGGCGTCAGAAGCACCTACAGCATCCGCATACATTTCGCCGTCAATATTAACATTATTGTTTGCCTTCGCAACTATGCTGGCACTTCCATTAGCGGTAGCGGTGAGAGCCGAGGCCCATATATCACCTGCTCCGAGGGCTATATCTTTCGCCCCGATTGCACCACTGGTAAGTACATCGTTATCGGAAATTGAAAAATCGTTGGCAAGGTCAACAATGACAGAACTGCCGGGCTGACCGAGTTTTACCGTATCACCGGCGGCCAAAACCACAAGGCCATCCGGGCACATAATGGAGCCGCTATTTGTAACAGTCGTACCGACAAGATAAACGCTATCGGTGGCTGTGATTGCACCCTGGTTTTGCACAATTCCTGAACCACCATCTTCAAAAACCATCTTATTTGATACATCGGTCAGTACATTGTGGAACGCGTCGTTCGACATCCCGAGACCGGAAGCGACCAACTGGGTAACATTTATAACGGAGTTCTCACCAAAGACGATACCGGCAGGATTGACCATAAAAATTCGCATATCCGTACCAGAGAGAGTACCGTCAAAAAATGTTTGAGACGGTGCTTCGCCAACTACTCTATTGAGTACTGCGGCATTGCTCAGGCCAGCCAGTTGCGAGAATGTGAGGCTTTCGGTTGAAGACGTATCCAGGCTTCCCCATTGAATCACTGATTCCATCTGAGTCACTGATACAGTACTGTGGGCAGTATCTTGGGTAATTGCTCCAAAACCTACCTGAAATGCACCACCAGTTACTGTGGCCATAGCGACTTGCGCCGGCAGACCGAAGATCATCCAGCACGCGAGCCAGTATGCCATAATCTGCCTTAAATAATACTTTTTAACAACTTTTCTTACCTTTTCCATTGCTTCTCCCTTAAATAAACACCCTATTGATTTTTTATTTTCGTTTTTACTTTATATTTAATTCCTTTTGGACCCGGAGTACGCCAGCGGGTCAAAGGTTTACCATCTTAACAGGAAGCCGACATTGACCCGGCCTTTGCCCCTCCTTGTGTCAGGAGTTTTTCTGAGTGGGTAGCCGTAATAGACTCCTCCACTAAAATTATCGCCAATTTCAAAAATCGTGCCCACACCGGCGGAAAAGAGGGTCTGATGTGTCTGTTCGCCTGGTAAGGTGTCTTGCATTGTAGTTCGGCCAAAATCGAGAAACGCAAGAGGGGCCAGTTTTTTGAGCTGATATTTATCAGCCGCGGTTGATTCTGCTTTTTCCTCGGATGGGTGCATAACCTCATCGTATTTGATAAGGTCAAACTCATATTGAAGTGATCCGAGGATACCGCCGTCAGCGACGATTTCATATTCATCGTAGCCTCTGACTGTGTACATTCCGCCAAAGGTGGTCATTTTGGCAGGGATGAGTCTTTCGGATGATGTTATCCAGCGGAAAGAGCCGCCGAGACGCTGTACTTTATTGGCATCAAGAAAATGGCTGTGAGCGGCGGTCGTGGTGTAGATAGTAAAATCGTCGTCCGCGCCGGTCCGTGCAGTATTAAATTCAGCGCTGTCAGAGCCGTTAAAATTCGTATGGCGGTTAAATGTAATGGATGAATTTGTCATGTCGGTCGAACGATGAACGTCAAGACCTATGCCCCATATACCCATTCTTATATTGCTTCCCAAAAACTGTGGGAATAACGAAGGCGTAATTTTGCTGCGCTCGTAGCTAACCGAACCGAGGATATCGAAGAACCAACCGTCCATCTGATATGCGTTGTAGCGTAATATGCCGCCGACGAACGAACCATTACCGAGAAAGTCGATGCTTCCGGTCTCAGGGCTAATATCATACTCGCTGTATCCGCCATACAGATTAAGGCGAAGCTTCGGTCCCATGACTGGGAAATCGTATGTGCCATAGAGCGAATAATTTTCATTGAAAGTCGAGTCCGGCTGCGCCTGATAAATGGCCATAAATTTGTCATCTATACCCAGGACGTTCGTATTGATGACACCAATTCTCGGCATCCATTGCCTGTCCCTTGTGCCGGAGTTGTCAACCTGGATGAAATAGTGCCATGGGTCAGTTTCATAAATGTCGTATGCGACTGTAAGTGTTTCAGGTTTATCTCCCTGTGTTACAACGGCCGAGACATATCTGTCGGGATTCAGATTTAATAGGTTGACAAAATCATCGAGCTTTTTCTGATTTCCTACCTGTCCTTCTTTTATCGGCGACCATTTGAGAACGGCCTCTTTTGAAAGATATCCTTTTTCAACTGAATTTTGTTCTATATCATATTGAGTTACCTTAACATTAGAAACCGATGCTTCGAGAACTTCGACCGGCAGAATGTCATCTTTTACTTTTTTGCCATCTATCATTGCCTGAGACGGTACATAAACATATATGCCTGAATAATTATTTTTGCGATAAACAGAAACGAGATACTGTGTAAAAGCCCTGATTGTCCTTGTTGAAACCTGTCGAGCCTGGCCGGGGTTTAAAATGATGTCATGCAGTACCCTGAAATCATATAGGTCACGGCTGTCAGCCATCTTTAATGTATCGAGCGATGCGTTGTATATCAGAGGCATGTCGGCCAGCAATTGCTCTGTTGTTAAAAGTGTGTTGCCGCTGATACGAATTTCCTTTACGCTTATTTTCTGGGTTGTATCCTCTGGTAAATCAATTTCCGAGATATCTTCGGCCAACTTTGCTTTAGCTTTTTCGAGAGCTTGGCGCTTAGCTCTTTGGGCATCCTCCCGCATTTTCTCCATTTTTGGGTCGTATTCGGTTTTTCGCTGTGAGGCAACGGCCGTAAAGCAAAAAAATGAACCCAAAAGAAATGCAAGAACAAAGCACATCATTGTCTTTGTGCTACTCATAGTGAATCTCCTTAAATAAATAATTCATGAACTCTCTATACTCACAGAAAAGTGTGCAACAAAACAACTTAAATATGTCCTTAAAACCAGATTAATATTACTCCAAGACTTAATATTACAAATATCAAAGAACGATATTTTGTTTTGTGAACTCCCTGTTCCTGTTCCAAAAAAGCCAATAATAGAACCCCAATTATACGAAAAATCAACGATAAGAACAATAAAAAAAGGTTTTTTTTAATTTTTTTTTGCAGTTTTCAGTACTGAAAAGGGGGATTTTGTTGAAATGAACACCAACGTCTGATAAGAATCACTTTTTTAGTACATAGTATACCGATTTTATCAATATTTCGAATTTTGTGATTTTTTGCATTATAATCTCAACATCTACTCATATTAACCTTTTCAGTACTATGAATGCTGTAATAACCCTCTATCAACAACACATTAACTTCTAATGAGTCAATGTGTTTCTTAAGCCAAATTATCTTTGTGTGCTAATATATG
>CAZIAN010000076.1:4538-14013 GCA_964537355.1 uncultured Pirellulales bacterium
GAACAAATATAATATCATTGTCCTATGGCTTTTTCTTTGACACCATTTATTTTAATAGCTGCGCTAACAAGTTTAAATATTAATTCAGATAAGATAAAGTGTTTCGTGAGTTTTGGACGAGGATAATTTCCAAGGAGTTTCAAGATGAATCTAACGATTTCAAGAACTAGCAAAATGTTATTCTTCTATGTTGTATTTATGCTTTATGTTAGTTGTACAGGTGAGGTATTTTCGGCAGATGTTCCAGACATACCCGAAAAATTGCTGCTGAAAGATTTTCGTCCTCGTTCTATATACAATGTTCCGCGTACAAACGTAAACAAGGCAAGGTATCCAGCGATTGATATGCACACGCACACATACGCTGATAATAACGAACAGATTCTTGAGTGGATACGAATAATGAAGGAGGTTGGAATCGAAAAATCAATCATATTGACGGGAGAAACGGGCAAGGCGTTTGATGCAATCTATGAAAGATATTCCCGCTACCCCGATCGTTTTGAGGTGTGGTGCGGACTTGACTATACGGGATATGATAAGCCGGGTTTCGGTGCAGCGGCCGTAAGAGAACTGGAACGATGCTACAAGCTTGGTGCTCGCGGTGTCGGTGAATTGGGTGATAAGGGCAAAGGATTATTTTACAGCAAGCCGACGAAAGCATGGGGGATGCATTTGGATGATGCCCGCATGGATTCGCTATTGGAGAAATGTGCTGAGCTGGGAATGCCGGTGAATATTCACGTGGCCGATCCTCGCTGGATGTATGAGCCGATGGACGCCAGGAATGATGGTTTAATGAATGCCTATAAATGGAGACTGGACAATCAGCCGGGTATCGTAGGTCACGAGAACATGGTTGAAATACTTGGCAGAGCGGTCAATCGCCATCCCAGGACGATTTTCATAGCCTGTCACTTTGCCAATTGTTCTGATGATCTGGGGCGCCTTGGAAAGTTGTTAGATAAATATCCAAATTTGTATTCGGACATATCGGCCCGTTATTCAGAGACAGCATCCATTCCAAGGTTCGTCGGTCAATTCTATGAGAAGTACCAGGACCGGCTTGTTTATGGAACGGACATGAGATTTGGAACAGAGATGTACCAACATACGTTTAGAATTCTTGAATCTGCAGATGAGCACTTTTATGCGTGGAACCGTACCAGCTATCATTGGCCCTTGTACGGGCTGGATTTGAGTGACGGAGTCCTCAGGAAAGTATATAGAGAAAACTCTCTGAAGATTATAAGGAACAGAAAGTTCAGCTCGTTGGTTCCGGAGACAAAAACGGCGAGTCCTTAACAAGCCGATTTATTCTTTTAATGCATTTATGCAATCCGGACAAAGCAGATCGCCAGAATCCACTTTAACCAACCGCTCCTGGGAAGAATTATTTTTGCCGCATCCATCGCAGCTTCCATTATTTCCCGATACAGAACGAATTTCTATCGGAGCTGTATGGGGAGCGAAATCCTGTTCCTTATCCGGCTGCTTTCCAAAGATAGATCCTTTTTGTCTGGATTCGGCCTTTCGTCTGGCTTTTATTTCAGCTTTCAACCTCTGCTCAGCCTCTGCTCTTGCCGCCGCTTCGACCTTTCTTTGTTCTTTGGCCTTTTCCAGAGCCTTGATATATCCTCTTCTTTCAGCCCTTGCCTTTTCTTTAGCCGCAGCTTTTTCTTCAGCTCTGGCAATTTTCTCAGTCCTTTCGGTGGAGATTTCCTTCAACTGAGCTTCCAAAGCTGTCTTTTTCTGGGCTTGGGCCTCGGCCTCGGCTTCAGCTCTGCATCTTGCTTCAATTTCAGCTTGTAATTTCACCTCGACCTCGGCTCTGGCGTGAGCCTCCAGCTCAAATCTTCTTTCCGCTTCGGCCCTTGCCTGAGTTTCAGCCTCCAGAATTTTTTCTGTCTGCTCTATCGTCTGTGCATAGGATCTGGCCTTTTCTTCAGCCTCAGCTCTGGTCTGACTTTCCGATCTGGCTTTGGCGTCAGACTCAAGCCTTGCCTTTTCCTGAGCATCAGCCATAGCCTGTAACTGGCCGCAAATCTTCGCCTTTTCTTCCATTTCGGTCCTGGCTTTCTGTTCGGCTTTGTCTCTTGCCTGAGCTTCAGAAGCGGCTCTTTGGTCCGCTTCAGCTTTGGCTCTTTCCATGACCTGGGCTGTTGTCTGGGCTTTGATTCGTTCCTGCGCTTCGATAGCGGCCTTTTCTTCGGCTTTCCGTCTTTCCTGAATTTCGACTTCCAACCTTTCCTCGAGTTCGTCCCTTGCCTGAACCTCCAATTCAAGTTTTCTTTCCTTTTCAACTCTTAACTGAATTTCCGCATTAAGCTTCCTCTGGGTTTCTGCTTTTTCTTCAGCATAATTTCTGGCTTTTTCCTCGGCATCAGAGCGGGCCTGCCTTTCCACTATTGCTGTAGTTTCCGCTTCGAGCCTTGCCTGTTCCTCGGCCTCAGCTTTTGCTTGCAAGCTGCCACAGAGCCTTGCCTTTTCCTCCAATTCAGCTTTAGCTTCCTGGACAGTTTTATCTTTGGCCTCCAAAATCGCTTTTGCTTGTGCCTCTGCCTGGTTTTTAGCCTTTTCGTGAGCCTGGGCAGTGGCCTGAGCTTTTGCCCTTTCCTGCGCTTCGGCTTCCGCTTTGTCCTGGGCTTTAAGTCTGGCCTGGATTTCAGCTTCCAGTTTTTCTTGTATTTGGGCTTTTGCCTGGGATTCGGCCTGAAGATTATTTTGTACCTGAGCTATTGTCTGGGCATAAGAGTCCGCCCGGGCCTCGGCTTCAGCACGGGCTTGTTTTTCTTCTTCAACTTTATCTTGTGCTTCAATCCTTGCTTTGATTTCCGTTTCAATTTTGACCTGCAACTCCCCACAAAACCTTGCCTTTTCTTCAAGCTCTGCTTTTGCCTGCTGCTGAGCCTGGGCTCTGGCCTGCGATTCCTCTCTGGCCTGAGCCAGAGCCTCATTTTTGGCCTTTTCGAGTGCATCAGCTCTGGTTTGTGCTCTGGCCTTTTCCTGCGTCTCGGCTTCGAGCTTTTCCTGAATTCTGTGCCTTGCCTGGATTTCGGCCTCCAGCTTTTCATCTGCCTGGGCCCTTGCTTTTGCTTCTGCCTTTCTCTGCTCCTCAGCTTGTGCGGCAGTTTTTAGATAACCGTCTTTTTCAGCCTTTGCCCTCGCTTTGGCCGCAGCCTTCTCCTGGGCTTTAGCTATTCTGTTGGCTCTGGCGCTAGCTAAGGATTTCATCTCTGCTTCAATATCAGCTCTTTTTTGAGATTCCGTCTTGGCAAGGTCTTCAGCTTTTTGCTTTGCCTGTATCTGGGCTTTTAGCTTTTCCTGCGCTTCAAGTATAGCATGGTCCCGGGCTTGAAGTTTGCTTTGTATCTCATTTATTTTATCGGCGTACGAATCAGCTTTTTCCTCGGCTTCAGCTCGGGCTTGTTTTTCAACCCTGCTATTTTCCTCAGCCTTTGCCCTGGCATTTTCTTCAGCTTCAACCTTAGTCTGCAATTGGGCGAAGATTTTTTCCTTTTCCTTAAGCTCGGCTTGAAGCTGCTGTTCGGCCTTAATTCTTTTTTGCGATTCTTCTTTAGCAAGAGCTTCGGCCTGGTCTTTGGCCTTTTCCAGATTTTCGGCTTTGGCCTGGGTTTTTGCCCTTTCCTGCGCTTCTGTTTCTGCTTTTTCCTGGGCTATTTGTCTTGCACGGATTTCAGCTTTTAACTGCCCCTCCGTCTCGGCCCTTGATTTAGATTCGGCCTTTCTCTGCTCTACGACTTTTGCGATTTCCTGATTGTGTCCCTTAAGTTTCTGTTCAGCTTCATTTAGAATCTTACTGAGCGAATCGGCTTGCTGCTGGGCTTTACTTGCGGCTCTGGCATCACTGGCTGCTTGTTCCTCCGCCTTCGAAGCTGACTCCATGTATGCTTTCGCCTGCTCCTGAGCTTTGGATTTCGCTTCTTTATCCGCCCTGGCTTGTCTTTCTGCTTTGTCTCTTTCTTCGGTTACTGCTTTTAACCTTGCATTCACCTCTTCTAACTCGTCCTCAAGAGCCTCTCTTTGGGCCCTTGCCTGGGCTTCAAACTCAGCATTTACCTGGGCCTGAGCTCTGGCTTTTGCTTTGGCCTGGGCTTTTTCCTTTCGTTTTTGTTCTGATTTTTCTTTTTTCTCAGCTTTTGCTTTTGCCTTTGCCTTATTCTTATTAAAGCAAGGAATTAACATATGGTGTGGCCAGTGTTTTTCTCCGCAGATGTGACATGTTGGTACGAATTTCTCTTTTTTTTCGGTGCCTACCATCTTTTCTGTCATTTTCGAGCCTCCTTCCTCTTTCTGCTCATCCATACTGCTATCTATCATAGTGACAATATCAAAACTACAGATTATATTTTTCGGAGCAGGTATTTTATGCACCAATTAATAACCCTGTTCCGGTGAGTTACGCTCGCGTTTGAAGCTTGCTTTTTCAAAGCCGAACATTTACACGAAAGCAACGGATTTTAGTACACAATCGGCAAGTTGCCAAGTGAAAAATTTATGCAAAACAGGTCAAAGCTCTCAAAATGCAAAAATAATCCAGATGCATGACTACATTTATTTCGCCATTTGTTAAAATTTGTCAAAGTGAAGAAGAGGTGAAAGCCACAAACCTTTATAATTAACAGCTTTACAAAATTCCATTTCTGTTTTGTTAAAATGGGCAAGTACCCAACAGTGTTTGTATAAATATTCGCAAGCTCCTTCAGCAATCAAAAGAATTAGATTTTATAGAGTTATTTTTTAGCAGGAGGCTTGCAATAAAAACTCTGATTGAGCAAATATGAGCTGCCACTTGTTTTATACCTATCAAATTCTATAATACCTCTAAACAATATATATGAGAAAAATTAAACTATATTTATTCGGAGGAAGACAATGATTATGAGAAAATTTCACAACTCTATCTATCTGCCGGTTTTTGCCGCTATTATCATCGCAACAATTCTGCATCCGAGCTATGGAAGCCGGAGTTCCAGTACGGCTGTTCGTGAAAAGACGAGCTATCTCGATAATGGTAATATTCGTGTGGGCATAAACCTTGACCTCGGCGGCTCGATTACATACCTGGCCGATGCAAAAGAAAAGATAAACATTATTAATAATCATGACTGGGGACGACAGATTCAAATGTCTTTTTACTCAGGGCCCAATCCATTTACACCAAACGGCAAACAACCTTCAAAAACGTGGGCCGGCCTGGGCTGGAATCCGATTCAGTCCGGTGATTGTGCAGGGAATCGATCTGGCGTAGTTGAGCACCGTAACGATGGGAAAGTGCTCTATGTTAAATGTGTTCCTATGCAATGGCCGTTAGATGATGAGCCAGGGGAGTGTACCTTTGAAACATGGATTCGATTGGACAAGAATACAGCGTTGGTGCAAAGCCGTATTAACAACAATCGCTCAGATAAAACACAATACTCCGGACGCGGACAGGAACTTCCCGCAGTTTACACCAACGGGCCATGGTATCGTTTGATGAGTTATACGGGAGAGAGGCCATTTACTGGTGACAAACTATTCCGTTTTAGAAAAACATGGACAAGTTTTGAGGATGTTGAGGGCGATCCATGGGAGAATTGGTTAGCTACGGAGAACTGGGCCGCTCTTGTCGATGATAATAATTGGGGGCTCGGTGTCTTTAAGCCGGACACGTATTCATTCAAAGGAGGTTTTTTCGGCGTTCCGGGTAAAGGTGGAAGTAAAGATGCACCGACGGGGTATATCTCGCCTATTCAGGCTGAAATCCTCGACCATAATATTCAGTACGAATATGAATACAGACTTATCCTTGGCACACTGGATGAGATTCGAAGGTATGTTTATGAACATTCTGCGGAAAAATCTTTGCCGGATTATCGCTTTGAGAAGGACAGGCAACACTGGGTATATCGCAACGCCGTCGATACCGGCTGGCCGATAGAGGGGAAACTGCACATCAAGCTCGAAAGAAACGACCCACAGTTAATGGGCCCAACTGGATTCTGGCTTGCAAAAGATGTACCGAGAATTTTTATCCATGCAGCATGCCGCACAAACGATACCAATGCAAGGCTATACTGGAAAACGCGTGAGGAAAATAGGTTTACTAATATCAAAAGCGTATCTTTTAATCTTCGCCCCGACGGGCAATATCATACTTACGAAATCGACTTAAGCTCTTGTCAGCATTATAAAGGAGCTATTACAGGCCTTCGCTTTGACCCTGTTACTTCAGGTAAAGAGGGCGACTTTATCGAGATAAAATCAATTTCATGGAGAAAGATGTAAAAAACTACAAAGATCATTCCTACAAATATATAGTGACATAATATTGAAAATAGGAAAAGGGAGTTACTACCGACAAGGTCTGATGGTGGTTTAACATCAATCGCATAATATACTGGAAAAGAATGAGCGACCTCGATAAAATAGCAAGCCGAAACAAGGATAAAAGATAGTAAATTGGGGTGCGTAAGATGAAAATTACTAAATTAATAAAAATCACGGCGTTGGTGCTTTTGTTCTGTTTTTGTATGAATGGGCTGGGTGCTGAGAACGATAAAATTCTTTGGCAGATTGGCAAAGAAGACAATAATACAGCCGAGTTCGCATTAGGCCCGGACAGGAGCAATTTGTATTTGGGGACATTTCCTCATGATGTACTGTTCGTAGCCGGGCAATCAGATGCAAAGAAGGACTGGCCTTACATACAGCCGGGGCCGGCGGATTCATGGGCTGGCAGTAAGAGCCATACTTTTACGATTATGTTCGGCCTGAAAACCACTCAGTTAACCGGTGAATGTCAACTCGTGCTGGACTTTGTGGATACACACAGTTCCGTCCCTCCTAAAATGCAAATCAAAATCAATGATGAATCCTTTGTCCGCAAAATGCCTCGCGGAGCCGGTGACACCTCAGCCTTTGGTCAGCCCGACAAGGGCCGTGAGTACAGACTGGTTATTGATTTTCCTGCCCGTGCACTTAAGGAGGGCAATAACGAGATTAGTATCAAATCATTAGAGGGCAGTTGGGTACTTTACGACCATGTAACTCTCAGAACACCGAGAGGTGTCCAAACAGAATCACTCAAACCTTCTACCAGGCTTCTGGATGTCTATAGTGAACCTTTCTTAATCAAGAAGAAAGGGGGCAAGCTGTATCAGCCTATTCTGGCATCCGTTATGCATATTGGCGAGCCCGTCGAGGCAACAGTCACTATCAATGATTCGGATTTGGTCAAACAAACACTTAAACCGGGGTTTAAGGTCATCGAAGGTTTCGCAGTTGCGGTGGACAAGCCGACTTCAGTTGAAGTTGATATCAAGGTGGCAGGTAAAACTATAGGCAAGCAAAGCCTGGCTATAAAGCCCGTCCGCAAGTGGGAGATTTATTTGCTGCATCATTCGCACGTCGATATCGGTTATACGCATGTGCAGACCGAAGTTGTACGCAAGCACTGGGAATATTTTAAGCAGGTCATTGAATTAGCCCGCGAGTCGGCGGATTATCCGGAAGGAGCGCGTTTCAAATGGAACGTCGAAGTGCTTTGGGCGGTGGACAGTTATTTGAAACAGGCCACACCGGATGAGCGAGAAGCCTTCATCGATGCGGTCAAGAAAGGCTGGATAGGTCTGGATGCTTTGTACGGCAATGAATTGACAGCTTTGTGCCGTTCGGAAGAGCTTATTCGGTTAGTGGATTATGCCAGGAAGTTGAGACAGCGATATGATTTGACGATTAACTCGGCGATGATTACTGATGTGCCCGGCTATACATGGGGTATAGTTCCTGTCCTTGCCCAGAGTGGAGTAAAGTACTTCTCGGTCGGGCCCAACCGGGGACATAGAATCGGTTATACATTATTGACATGGGGCGATAAGCCTTTCTACTGGGAGTCACCTTCCGGCAAGGAAGATATACTCTGCTGGGTGGCGGGTGAGGGATATTCCTTTTTTCACAGCGGGCATCTCGATTCCAGCAAACTTTTCGGCTATCTGAAGCGGCTCGGTGACTCGGAGTATCCTTATGACATGGTCCAGCTTCGTTACTCGATTGGCGGTGATAACGGCCCACCCGACTCGAAGCTAAGCGAATATGTTAAGAGCTGGAATAAAAAGTACGCTTATCCCAAGTTAGTTGTGGCGACTACAAGCGAGATGTTCGATGAGTTCGAACGCCGCTATGGTAAGAAGGTGCCAAAGGCCCGTGGAGATTTCACGCCATACTGGGAAGATGGGGCGGGCTCGTCGGCACGAGAGACTTCGATTAACCGGGATGCCGCCGAGCGATTAGTGCAGGCCGAGACGTTATGGGCGATGCTCAATCCAACCGGCTATCCCGACGATAGGTTCTATGATGCATGGCGCAATGTGATACTTTACGACGAGCACACATGGGGAGCTTATTGCAGCATAAGCCAGCCTGATAGTGATTTCACCAAGGCACAATGGAAAATCAAGCAGGCGTTCGCACTCGATGCAGAGGACGAGTCTCGCAAGCTTTTGAACGACTCATTAGCAGGGCATAGAAAAGAGGCTGCAACAATTACGGCAGTGGATGTTTTCAATACATCCTCATGGGTGAGAACGGACCTGGTTGTGCTACCGAAGGATTGGAATCTGCCCGGCGATATGGTGAAGGATGCTGACAATCGCCGGGTTCAATCACAACGTCTTTCTACGGGTGAGTTGGTCTTTGTGGCCAAAAATGTACCGCCGCTGGGTGCCGGACGATTTACTTTCGGAATCTATCCCCCTCTTTCGTTAATACCGGCTGGTGCCAAAGCACAAGGCACCGAGCTGAGCAACAGAAGGATTGTTTTGAAAGTCGATGAAAAAACCGGTGCCATTGGCAGCTTCAAGATGAAGGGAAATAATATCGAGCTTGTGAACCGCGAGAGCGGGCTGGGGCTTAACGATTATTTCTACGTGGCCGGAAGAGAACCGAGTGACCCGAAGCGTAATGGGCCGATTAAAGTTCGTGTTAAGGAGCAGGGGCCTTTGGTTGTGTCGCTGCTGATAGAATCCGATGCGCCGGGCTGCCATAAGCTATCTCGCGAGGTGCGTATAATCGACGGCATCAACCGTGTGGACATCATCAATATTATAGATAAAGAGAAAATCTACAAACAGGAGGGGGTGCATCTGGCATTTGCTTTTAACGTGCCAAACGGTGTTATGCGAATGGACACGCCGTGGGCCGTAGTTCAGCCAGAAGTGGACCAGTTGCCGGGAGCCTGTAAGAATTATTTCACCATTCAACGATGGGTCGATGTATCCAATGAAGATTACGGAGTTACCTGGGCGACGGTTGACGCTCCGCTGATTGAAGTCGGTGATATTACATCCGACCCAAGGGGCAAGACTGTAGGATGGCTTAAACATATCGACCCATCAGCGACGCTGTATTCTTATGTGATGAACAACTACTGGGAAACCAACTATAAAGCAGGGCAGGAAGGCCCGACGACGTT
>CAZIAN010000077.1:0-13881 GCA_964537355.1 uncultured Pirellulales bacterium
CCCATCGTTATCGGCATAGTTGAGATTTTTGCTATCGACCGCCGATTAAAGGGCATTGAGCCACCGCGTCCGATGACCCATGATTTATTGGCCAATGTAATTGAAAATCTCGGCGCTAAAATAGAAAAGATAGTTATTAACGACCTGCGCCACCACGTCTTTTTTGCCAAAATTCATCTGAGTGTGGACGGCCGAACCATTGAAATTGACTCCCGGCCTTCGGATGCAGTTGCTTTATGTGCTGCTACGAAAGCACCTATTTACGTTGCTGAGCATGTTTTTGAGAAGACTTCTCAGTGAGGAAAGTCGAAACAATCAGCAGCCCAACTCCGATGCAAAGTAGGCTGTCTGCGACGTTGAAAGTCGGCCAATGCTTATCGAGGTAATAGACATCGATAAAATCGCGCACCAGGCCATCGTTAAAAATTCTGTCGTAAAGATTGCCGCAGATACCGCCTGTGAATAGGCCCAGGGCAATATGGATCGACCGGTATTGTGTTCCGCTAAAAAGAAAAACTCCGAATACTACCATCAGAGCAGCAACCGATATGGCCGTCAGAAGATAAGCTTTACCCGCGAAAGTGCTGAAGGCGGCTCCGTCGTTTAATGCAATTATAAAACGTAATAATCCATCAATAATTGAGACACTGTGAGATTGCTGTTGGCCTAACCAGTCGAAGACCGCTTTTTTGCTCCATAAGTCCAGCAACAGTCCTCCCATCGCTAAGGACCAGAAAAGAAGATGTGCCTTAAAATCCGGCAGCGTAAGTGATAATCGACCCAAAGGGGCCTGCTCCATGCTCGACTGACCACCGCTTTCTTCTGTCTTGATCTCTGTCATAATCAGCCTTATGTATATTGTATTTATGGGCTATAATAACTTATCCGTTCTTTTGCTTTGGATGCCTTCTCATTGAGGCACGATTATATCACAGTAATCGCTGTCGTCAAAAGCTTTTAGTAACTTAAGGAGTTTTCGTCTCCGAAGAGATTTTTCAAATCTGTAAATTGGGAATTGACAATCGACAATTAATAATCAATAATCTCAAAAAATAATCGATAATCAATTATCATTATTCATTTGATAAGCCCGGGTGGCGGAATAGGCAGACGCGCTAGCTTGAGGGGCTAGTGACCTTAGGGTCGTGCTGGTTCGACTCCAGTCCCGGGCATTTTATTAATTTTTAACGAGAATTTAGATTGTGCATATCTGTTTGACTTTTTATTTATACTAATGCCTGTTTCAGATGAATTTATCGACTATGTCATTGACCAACTCGTGGCCTGGGCCGATGTGTCCGTTCGCAAGATGTTTGGTGGCGCCGGTCTCTATTGCGATGGGAAAATGTTCGGATTAATTGCTGACGATATTGCTTATTTGAAGGTGGATGATTCAAACAGAGAAGATTTCGTCAAAGCAGGATCATCTCCGTTCAATCCGTTTCCCGACAAAGCAAAAACAACAGTTATGCCCTATTATGAAGTTCCGGCCGATATCATGGAGAATAAAGACCTCCTTGGCAAATGGGCTGAACGTGCCCTGGGCGTTGCAAGAAAAACAAAGTAGATTACCAAGCCATCTTTCCAGAATATGCTTCAAGATTGTCTCTTAGGTTTGTTTTGTAAATATAGTTGGCACTTCAGAATCCGACATTACTCTTCGGACCGTAGCGTTCCATCATATTACGGAAAGAATTTTTTCAGGATATCTCGCTATTTTTCTTGCGCTGCCCGACGGGCATTGTTACAATGTCCCAGGTTTGTCCTCGGATTCCTGTGGTATGTTTTTATATGATTAAAAAGGTAAACAAAATGCCGGACGGAGAACAACAATCTTTGTCTCAAGGCCGGATAATGTCAATTGATGCCCTCCGCGGCTTTGATATGTTCTGGATTATAGGGGGCAGCAGAATCTTCAGCAGTTTGGATGATGTATTCGATTGTCCGACAACCCAGTTCATAAAAACACAGTTTACTCATGTAAAATGGGAGGGATTTCGTTTTGAAGATTTGATTATGCCGCTGTTCCTGTTCATCGTAGGCGTTGTGATGCCGTTTGCTTTAAACAAACGCCTTGAGCTGGGACACAGCAAAAGCCGGCTGTATCGCCATATCGTCATGCGATTTGTGATTCTGTTTATCCTCGGTATGATTGCACAGGGACGTCTGCTTGAGTACGACCTGTCTCAACTACGTATTTTCTCTAACACCCTGCAGGCGATTGCGGTAGGATACTTAATCTCAGCGATTATAATACTCAATCTAAAGCTCAAATGGCAGCTAATAACGACAGGTGCTTTAATGTTGTTGTTCTGGGCCCTGATGATGCTCATCCCTGTGCTTGGGCACGATGCAGGCGTATTGACACCTGAAGGAAATCTGGCGATTTATATCGACAGGCTTATTCTCGGTGGTTTCATCGATGGAACCGACCCGCCTTACACATGGATTCTAAGCGGCATGACATTCACCTGTACGGTTATGCTTGGCGTATTTGCGGGATATCTGCTCCGTTCCAAAAAAACCAACAGTCAGAAAGTCCTCCTGCTTGTGGCAATGGGTATTGGCTCACTGGTCCTCGGCTGGATTTGGAGTGGCTGGGTATGGATTTTTTCTTTTCCTATCATCAAGCACCTATGGACGAGTTCCTTCGTCCTTTATTCGGCAGGATGGTGTTTCCTGCTGTTGGCGCTCTTCTACTTGATTATAGATGTATGGGGTCTTAAGAAGTGGGCCTTCGGTTTTGTGGTAATAGGAACCAATGCAATTGCGGTGTATATGGCGACGCACGTATTTAATTTCCGTAATATAGGAGATATTTTTGTCGGAGGCCTTGAAAAATGGTGCGGCCCGTGGAACGGATTTATCCAGGCCGTGGCCGGCTTTGCGGTTGTTTGGCTGATATTGCTGTGGATGTATCGCAAAAAGACATTTATCAAAATCTAAATACAAAAGCACAAAGTAAAACTATCATAGTTCAGAATTGGAAAAAGGAGAAAAATCTTGGATAATGACCAGCAGAATTTGGTTGGACGCAGGTTGGCCTCGGTCGATGCGCTGCGTGGTTTTGATATGTTCTGGATTATTGGCGGCGGAGCACTCTTAGAGAATCTGTTGAAAGTATATAGCTGCCCCGTGACCGATGCAATCGAACGGCAATTGCACCACGTTCAGTGGGAAGGTTTTCATTTTGAGGATTTAATATTTCCTTTATTTCTTTTCATTGTTGGGGTGGTATTACCGTTTTCGTTTACACGTCGCCTGGAGCGTGGGCATAGCCGCCCGGCACTCTTTCTGCATATCCTCAAACGCTCGGCCCTTATTATTTTGTTGGGCTTGATATTTAATGAGCTCCAGCGATTCGATTGGGCCCAAATGCGATGGCCGGGCGTGCTCCAGCGAATTGGAATCTGTTATTTCTTTGCTGCAATAATTGTTATGAGTACGAAATGGCGTACGCAGGCGATTATTATTGCGGCTGTTTTGATTTTATACTGGATTGCGACAATGTTGATTCCAGTGCCGAATTTTGGAGCCGGTAATCTCACGATGGAAGGCTGCTTGTCCTCATATATTGACCAGCAGTTAATTCCGGGGCAGCTCTATTACGGCTACGGCGATAATGAGGGAGTCATTTCGACATTACCTGCGATTTGCACAGTCCTTTTGGGCGCACTGGCCGGCCACTGGCTGCGTTCCGGACAGTTGGGTGATCGCAAAGCGGCCGGTCTGGCCATTGCCGGCGTAACCAGTTTACTCGTTGGATTGCTCTGGGGACAGGTTTTTCCGATCATCAAAATCCTCTGGACAAGCTCTTATGTCATGGTCGCGGGCGGCCTGAGTTTACTGCTCCTGGCATTGTTTTACTGGGTAATTGACGTCAAGGGATATAGCAAATGGGCATTTTTCTTTATCGTTATCGGTATGAATCCAATTACGATATACTTCTTGCAGAGATTTGTCGATTTTAATGGAATTGCCGAATTTTTCCTTGCCGGAGCCATCGAGCACGCGGATTTGTTTAAACCAGTGATTTTAGCTCTCGGTATTGTGTTGACCAAATGGTTGTTTCTGTGGTTTTTATATCGCCACAGAATATTCTTTAAGGCCTGAGGCACAAATCGTCGTTTTTTAACATTATGAAGCCTAAAAACGGGAATATTTTGACGAAAAAAAAGATTTTTCTTTGGATATTTGGGTATTTTTTTCCTTGACCTCAGCGAGGTAGTATTTGTATAATCTATACAGCTTTTTCATTTTTTGCCCCTGCTTTTCTCTTCCTTCTCCCCTCCCTCCGCAAAAAAGCAGGGGTTTTATAGGACCTTCCGAGGGATTATCTTTTTTTCCTTAACACATTCTGGTTTCGGCGGGGGGGCTGTCACTTCATAGAAGCCAAGTGATACATTGTTTTTTAGAGGTTCCCATAATTCTTAGATCAAGCCTAATCGTTCGGCCTCGGCGTAGAGGCCGTATTGCTTCATTTTTTTGAATAAAGTTGTACGGTTTATCTCAAGTGCTTTGGCGGTTGCCTGCCTGTTCCAGTGATTGGCTTCAAGGGCCTGCTGGATAATATTTTTCTCTGGCCCTGATAATGCTGCCTTGAGGCTCATCGGTTTGTATGTCTGTTGCTGTTGGTTTTGTTCTTGCCTGATTGAGTTTGGCAGGTCCTCGGGACCGATGAATTTATTTTTACTTAGCAGGGCGGCCCTCTCAATTACATTTTCCAATTCGCGAATATTGCCGGGCCATGAGTAGCGTTCCAGATATTCCATTGCCTCGTCGGTAATACCGAGTTTATTTCTGCTGTGCTGAGTCGAATACACTCGCAAAAAGTGTTCACATAACAACCGGACATCTCCCACCCTCTCACAAAGGGGCGGCAGGTCTATTGTTACGACATTTATCCGGTAATATAAATCTTCTCGAAACCTGCCTTGCTTTACTTCCTCCTTAAGTTTGCGATTTGAAGCAAGTATAATGCGTGTATCCACCGTATGGGTTTTGTTACTGCCGACCGCTTCGAACTGTCTGTCCTCCAAAACCCGCAGAAACTTGGCTTGAAGAGCCGCCGAGGCATTGGAAATTTCATCCAAGAAAATAGTACCTCGGTCCGCCGCCAGGAACTTACCTTCTTTATTGTGTACTGCGCCGGTAAAAGAGCCTTTTGCATGGCCGAACAGCTCGCTTTCGAGAAGAGTCTCCGGCAGTGCCCCGCAGCTTACCTCGACAAATGGTTTGTTGCGTCGGCTCGAGCTGTGATGTATTGCCCTTGCCAACATACTTTTGCCGGTTCCTGATGGACCGGCCATCAGGATTGTGGTTTTGGTATCGGCAACCGCCTCAACAAGATCGAATATCTTCGCCATTTTGTAATTATGACTGATTATGTTCTCAAGACGATATTTCTGTTCGAGCTGGAGCCGGAGGTTCTCGTTTTCGCTCAGAAGTGATTGCTGCTTAATGGCTTTTTCTACTGCCAGCCGTAACTCGTCATCGACGATTGGCTTGGTAAGGTACTCGTGGGCGCCTTGTTTGATAGCTTTCACTGCACTTTCTATTGTGCCGTAGCCGGTTATCACGATAACAACTGTTTGAGGATGGTTTTGCTTTATAATATCCAGTAATTCGAGACCGTCTCCGTCCGGCAAATTAACGTCTGTAATGACCAGACTATAGTACTCCTGTTCCAATTTGGCTAAAGCGCCCTTTAATGTTTCAGCTCCGCTGGTCCGAAATCCTTCAAGTCTCAGGAACTCACAAAGGGAATCCAGGATGATTTTATCGTCATCTATAACAAGAATATTCTTTTGTCTCATAGAACTTTCCAATCCGTTTTAATGTTTCTTTTATGAATCATTTCCCACCGGCAGATAAACCGTGAAGCTGCTGCCCCCCCCTGAGTTGTTTTCAGCCGTTATTCGGCCATGATAGCTTTCAACTATGTCCCTGCATATTGCCAGTCCCAGCCCTGTTCCTTTACCTTTATCTTTTGTCGTAAAGAATGGCTCGAATATAGCTTCCGTTTTGTCCGCAGGTAAGCCCGTTCCTGTATCTCGGAACTCGGCAGCCATCATATCGTTCGAAGCCAGATGGGTGGAGATTTTCAGTTCCCCGCCGTCCTGCATTGCGTCCAGAGCGTTCTTGGTGAGATTACAGAATACCTGAAACAGATTGCCGCTTCTGATTTGCGGTAGGCCGGAGGTGTAGTTTCGCAATATTCGAACATTCGAAGCCTCAGCTTTGGACCCCATTGTTTTAACGGCATCTTCGATAATTTGCTCTATTGAAGTATATTCTGGCGGTATATAAGTGCTGCGAGAGAATTCTAGCAGCTCGCTTACGATTTGCACCATTCTCATAAGGCCCTTCCGGCATTGCATAAGATATTCTTTGGGTTTTTCGAGGCTTTCCTTCTCAACAATTCTCATTGTCAGATTGACGTATCGCAAAATTCCGTCAAGGGGGTCATTTAGTTCATGGGCTACCTTAGAGGCGAGTTTGCCGACAGCGGCCAGTCTTTCAGTGTTGGCAGATTGTCTTTGGATATTGACCTTTTCGGTTATATCTTCGATTATAGCGATTGCTCTGGGATTTTTGGTCGTTTTATCTTCTTCAAATGGTGTGCAGATAATTCGCAGCAGTTTTGTTTGGCCGTTATATGTATAAACTACGTCATCATATCTGCATGTTTTTCCTTTTGAAAGCGCTGATTGTAATTGTTCTGTCCAGCCCAGCCATATCTTGTCATCGGTACCTGTTGCTAAGGATTTATCTATGTAATCACTTACTTCTATCAGCTTTTTTGCCTGTGGATTGGCCTCGATAATTTTCAAATCCGTGTTAAATGCAATCACTCCTATCGGTAATGACTGCATGATTGACCTGCTATGTCCCTTAATTTCTGACCGGTCATTTGCGGCATTTGGCTGGCCGCCGTTTTGAGTTGAGTTTTTTGGGTGTAATTCTGGGTGTTCTGACATATTGACGATAATAAAACCGGTCTCCACTTTTGTCAAAGGAATATGTTGAAAAAAAACAACGCCTACGTTTCTTTTTTCGGACTGAGAAGATTGCTTGTTTAATAAGAAACATAACATTTTATAAAATAAGCAGCTAAAAGAATTTGTTCTGTGCAAATATTCGGCAATCAAAGAGTAAAATTGCTTAGTGATGTTGCTATTTCGCAACGCCACAAATAGTATTATTATTAAGTCTGTACATATAGCGTGTATAATTTTGTTTAACTTTATGTTAAGCAAGCAGTTATAAAAGTTAAAATGGGGTATTGATTTGTCCTTTGCTTTGGAACGAATTTTGCACTACAATACTCTTGCGTGTTTTTTGCAAGGATGAGGGTCGAGTAGTTTTTATGCAAGGATGCATACGATGGACCAGGACGAAAGACGCAAATATAAACGATTGGGAATCAGGTTTGACTTATCATGCCGGGAAGTTGGTTCCGCAACACATCGAGCGCATTCCGGAAGTACCGTTAATGTAGGTACAGGCGGTTTGTATTTTGAGACTAAAGACGTGTCATTCAAGCCGGGTAGCCTGTTGGAAGTAGAATTGTCGATACCACCCAAGCGAGGTTTACTGGAATTTGGCGGCAGGATTTCAGGTTTCGCCAGGGTTTTGAGGACTGATAGCATCTCTGCCCAAGGCACGGCTTTTGACGCTGGAAAGTATGGTGTGGCTTTGCAATTCTGCCGGTCTCCCAGGCTTTGCTTATAAGGGAGCCTATAAAAATTACTCTTCCGGCCAGATGCCTTCGAATACTTCTACCGCCGGGCCCGTCATATAGACACAGTTATCTTCCTGACACCAATTTAAATTCAAGTCGCCGCCCGGTAGGTGTCCCGTGCATATACGTTCCGTTCGACGGGTAAGTACTGATGCCACACAAGCTGCACAGGCACCGGTTCCACAAGCCATCGTAATTCCGCTGCCTCGCTCCCATGTCCGCATTGTAAATTCTGTTGGCGTATTAATCTTAACGAAATGAACGTTGATGCGGTTTGGGAAAAGACTATGGTTTTCTATAGCAGGCCCGAGTTTTTCCAGTTCAATTAAATCCACTTTATCGCAGAAAAATACAGCGTGTGGATTACCCATTGATACACAGGTCATCAGCAATTCCTGGCTGAGGATTTCAATGGCCTGTTCGACAACTTTTTCGCCCGACAGATTTACAGGTATATCTCTGGCCGCCAGAATAGGCTGGCCCATATTGACACAGACTCTTGAGATTTTGTCTCTATCGTCAACTGCTAATCCCACAGTTAAAATCCCATTGCCTGTCTCTATTTTCAATGAAGCGGAACAGCCGGATGACTGGCCCGGTAAAGAAAACGGCTCGCCGATCTCGGTTAATTTATGTTCATAAGCATATTTTGCCACGCACCGAATGCCATTTCCGCACATCTCAGCCTCTGAGCCGTCTGCATTAAAAATGCGCATTCTTACTCCGGCGGTTTCTGAAGGCGCAATAAGAATCAATCCATCGGCTCCAATTCCTCTGTGACGGTCACTAATTATTTGAGCTAATTGTACGGGATTATCGATTTTTTCCTCGAAGCAATTGACATATATATAATCATTGCCCAGCCCGTGCATTTTTGTAAATTTCATTTTTTGGATCTCCATGTTAAATCCACATTAATATACGCATTTGAGGCATTAAAATCAATATGAGTATTATCTTTCATGAAATATGTTCTTTGCTTTTATCGACTCTTAACTCTGAAAAGGCTTGAGGGGGGGCTGCAATGATTTGGATATATAGCACAGTTTTAAGACCAATACAGCACAAGAAATGGTAATATTACCTTTGGTAGCGACAGGTAAGGAACAAAATATTACTCAACTGAAAATTCCTTTTTTCGGGTGTTCATCTGTGCTTTGAGACGCGCGATAATGGAAGAGTGCATCTGTGAGACCCGGGACTCGGATAAATCCAACGTTGCCCCGATTTCCTTCATTGTCATCTCTTCATAATAGTACAAAACGATAATCAGCCGTTCCGCCCGCGTCAAACCTTTGGTAAGCAGGCTCTTAAGGTCTCTTTTTTGGGCTTCGATGACAGGATTCTTGCTTCTTTCATCCTTGATTATGTCTATTTCGCGAATATCTTTTTCGCCCTCACCATCCCCATATTTGGTATCTAAAGATACCAGACTGACCGCATTGGCGTCCCGCTGGAGCCTGTTGAAATCCTCTGCATCCATATCCAGTTCTTGGGCGATTTCCTTTTCGGTAGGTTTACGGCCAAGGTGTATCTCGAGCGAATGTGTCGCTTTTGACAACTGATGAGCACGGGCACGCACTAATCGTGGCACCCAGTCCATGCTGCGAAGCTCATCGAGAATGGAACCTCTTATACGAGGTGAGCAGTATGTTTCGAACTTTACTCCTCGTTCCGGATCAAAAGCGTCTATAGCATCCATCAATCCGAAAATACCGGCACTGACAAGGTCATCCAGTTCAACCTTGTCTGGTAATTTGCTGTGGAGTCGATCTGCGCTGTATTTTACTATGTTCCTGTAGTGTTCCATTAAAAGGTTACGAGAGTATTCGTCGCGGCTTTTATGGAACTGTTCCCATATTTCTTCAATGGTGAGTTCTTGCTTGGTTTTCACAGGATTCCTCCTTGAAATCTACCCCGCTTTGCGGGAACCCGGATTTTTTAATTTCAGCAAATTTTACAGAACCAGGTGTTGAGTCCCATAAACAACGTCGTTTATTCTGTTTTCAGCATTTTCACCTCTGTACGGGTCAGCAGAGCACCCATCTCAATTTATTTATCGAATTTTTGGCCGATAACTTTAGAAAAACCAGTTAACAACTTTTTTAAAAAAGCCCTCATTTCCAAGCCTGGAAGATTCACTATTGCTCAATTTTGCCGCTAAGGCTGCCAGTGATGAGGTAATTTGCGATTTGGGATGAGCTAAAACAACCGGTTTTCGCGACCGAACGGAACAACTCAATCGTTCGTCTTTGAGCAATATTCCGGCGTTGTGCACATGGGTATTTAAAAATCGTCCCGCAACGTTTGCTATCTTCTGATACGTCTTTTTGCCTTCTGGTATTGAATGAGCCATGTTCACGAGAAGACTGATGTGGCCGGTGAACCTGTTCCCGACAAGCACCTTAATCATTGCATAGGCATCGGTCATAGCGGTAGCTTCCGGTGTTGTGACGACCAAAACATTGTTGGCGGAAAGACAAAAGCCAACGACCGACCGGGAAATTCCGGCTGCTGTATCGATTATTATCATATCGTTATCATTCTGGAGTTTAGACAGCTCCTTCAGTAGTCGCCGTCGCTGAAATTCATTGATGTCGGCCAGTTCTTCAAGCCCGGATGCGCCACAGATCATCTCAATGCCTTCAGGACCGGTATGAATGATTTCTTCGACACTTTTTCCGTCATAAATCAAGTGCGAAATATTGTATCTGTTCTTAACATTCATAACGATATCCAGGTTGCCTAACGAGAAGTCAGCATCGACAAGCAGGACTTTTTTGCCTGAAGCAGCCATACATATCCCAAGATTAGCTGTTATGTTGGTTTTGCCGACTCCTCCTTTCCCGCTTGTTATGGCTAAAACACTTGCCGGGCGTTTATGGCTTTCCATTATTTGTTGTAAGTAGAGCGTTTCGTTTGTCATTTGTTTTCTTGGTTGCAATGTGCAATAAGTACTAATCAATAATCGGTTGATATTGGTTCTTGTTTCTGTCTGAGTAATTCCGTTGCGACTCTTTGATTAAGCGAATTTTCCAAAAGCCTGTTTATCTGCACTTCGAGATATTCGTTTCGATTTTTTTCAAGAAGTAATTTGCTCGGCTTATCGGACGTTGGTTTAACTTCGAAACTCCCGCTTGTCCCGAATTTGATACTTTCAGTATCGCGCAGTAGAAGTCGCTGGTTTTGGATGTGCTCATTGATTGCATTGTTGAGCAAATCGGAAAACTCCTTAACCGCCAGTTTCTTAGGTACAAATTCGGGATTGTTCATATTGGTAATATTACGGATGATTATTTTTTGTCGAGTGTGTGTAAACTCAATTATCTTAACTAATATTTCGGTAATATTATCCGTTACAAGCGACGTTAGATTCATATCTGATCCTTCCTGTTGCCTCATACGTTCCTTGAGTTTGGCCGAAGAAAGTGACGGGGGGCAGGAAAGATAGCTTGTGAAGGGCGAAACTGAATTTCTCATCCTTGATCTTTCCATTTCTTCCTTGAATCCTTACAGCAAGGCAATAGTAGATGGCCTTTTGCGAAATTGTCTCTGCTATCGTCTTTACTGCGAAAAAGTATTTGTCCTGTTTTTAATTATTTTCAACAGATTCCAGGTCCCGGCTTGTTTCTTGGCCGGCGGTATGTTCTTTGCCTAAAATCCGTCTTATTTCTATAAGAGTTTTTGTCTTCTTAAGTTGCATTATTTGTGATAATCTTTCGAATACGGATTCATCGTAGAGTCGATGTCCGCCCTCGGTCCATTTTGTTTCGCGAATAAGCCCCATTATCGTGTAGTTATGAATAGTTTGTCGAGAAAAGGGGGTGTAGTTGACTAACTCACCAATTCGATAGAGCTTCACAGGAATCTTAAAAGTGTCATTTTCAACTTTTGATTGCATAGCTAAAATGCTTTCTCATATCGTAATTTATTTTCTCTTAATTGATAGACTAAGCTGCGACGGAAGGGCAGGGGGAAATACTCGACTAAAAATTTCATAATAGATATTTCGTTTCATCGTTAGTTTTAGCTTAATCGTTTATAGTTAAAGTTAATTCCATTAGCCCGAACTTGTTAATACCGATTCTAATTATTTATTGCCTTTGTCTTAAGCCTGGCATCACAGCGAAAGGACATGTTGAAAAATCCAAATTCGCGAACAAGGTGACACGGCCAGATAGTGCCGGTTATTTTCCACAGCTCCGAAAGCAGCAATCCCGGCTAATTTAATTGTTAATCCCTTCGATAATTACTAATTGCGATTGGTACAACTCTAACCAAATCACAAGCAAAGTTACACTTAATGAAGATGAAATATATTTTACATTTTGTAAAATGTAAAATACTTTTTATCGGATGTCAACTTTTTTTAGAGTTTTTTAAAAAAATGCTTAATTTTTTTGCTTTTCTACCTGTAATGCCTGCGCAGAGCCTCCACAGATGCAAACTTAAGATAGAAATCTTTTCTTTATTCTGAAATTCCTGGTTATTCCTGCTCTGGGCTGTCCCGAGGTTCCCGGCGTGGATTCAAAAATTCGGGATTATTTCCGCATTTAGCCAACGCTTTTTCCCAAATACCATTGCGAAAATATCCGATACAAGAAGTTGTAGATACAAGGTATTGTGCGAAGTTATATGAAGCAAATGTGCTAAAGCTGGATTATTTGTCAAACGATGCATAAGACCAATAATAACTCTGAAAATACCCTTGAAAAACCTGATATCAGCATTTTGCTGCTTGAGCAGGTAACTCCTCTGGCTCGGCAGATAAACTGTCTTGATATTAACCGGGTAGCCGACGTTTGCATTAAAAGCATTCCGAAATTAGTGCGTGTAAGGTTTGCTTCACTGTATATACTCGATGAAACGAATAATATTCTGCACCTGCATAAGCACAATCATCCGTTTCTAATTAACAAAATAGTCTCATTGAATAAAACCCCCACGCCTCTTATGGTTATGGCGGTCAGAAGTAAAGAGCTGATATTGGTTCCGGATATAGACACCCATAAAAAACCCATAATTAAAAAATCACAACGTGCCTTTGCAGAGAATTACCAGACCAATAACTGTGCTGTCGTTCCTCTTATTTGTCAGGACAGGGTGGTTGGTGTGCTCAATCTGGCGGATAAGATGGATGGCAATGGTTTTGAGGCCGGGGACATTGCCTTGATAGAGCTGTTCAGCCAGTTGATCGGCGCCTCAATCGGCAACATAAAGCTGTTTGAGAGAACGCAGCGACAAGCTATCACGGACGGCCTGACCAATCTTGTGAATCACAAAACTTTTTATGAAGTCCTCGAAAAGGAGCTCTGGCGATCACGACGATATGGCGGTCAAATATCCCTGATTATGGTCGATGTTGACAATCTTAAGAAAATAAATGATGTCCATGGTCATCGGGCCGGCGACAAGGTAATCAAGGAAATCAGCAAAAGAATTAAAAAATGCATCCGCCAAATAGACACTGCCGCACGGTATGGTGGTGATGAATTTGCAGTCATTTTGATAAATACCTCGATCATCGATGCAAGTGTTGTAGCCAAGCGTATGCTTGACACAGTTTCGAAGACTCCGACATCCTGGAACAATGAGGAAATAAAGCTGTCCATTAGTGTGGGCCTTTGTCAATATGATGCTCAGGGCACACCCGAAGATATTACCGGCCGATCAGACCAGGCTCTGTATTTAGCCAAACAGGCGGGTAAAAACACGGTCAGAGTCTTCGAGTCTTCAAAAAATAGCCTGTAGCTTTTTCATAACTGCCTTACAATTCTTACATAAACCATCCTCTTTTACAGAGCTGTACGGCCGCAGATCATTATATTTGGCCTCATATAACCTGATTTGCACAATCTTTGCAAAACAAAGCTTCACAATTCACATCAAAACCATCGTTTTTTCCTTGACGGCAGGATAGGTGATTTAGTATAAATATAATGGATAGTCTCTATTATGGCTTGTTTAGCCTCTGGTCTGTAAAAGTTGTAGTTTTTCTATTAGAGGAGGAGTATTTATGCACGTCACGGAGCTTGAAGAAGCTTCATGCTTTGCAGATGGTCATTTATGCATTTCAAATAACAACTTAATACCGGTTTTCTCAGGGAAGGAGGTAGTGTCGAGCCGGAAAAACTTGT